>JBIKUT010000206.1:0-4529 GCA_044347465.1 Ramlibacter sp. | reverse complement strand
CAGACCCGTGTGGCCACCCTGGCCGACACCACCCCCGAAGCCCGCCCCGATGTGGACATGATGCTGTCTTTCCTCGGCGGCGTATCGCCCCAGCGCGGCATCGTGCGATGACGGGCTTGCGGGTCGGCATGGTCGCCGGCGAGGTGTCTGGCGACCTCCTGGCCGGCCTGATGCTCACCGGCCTCAAGCGCCGCTGGCCCGACTTGAAGGCCTATGGCATCGGCGGGCCGCAGATGGCGGCTCAAGGCTTTGAGGCCCTCTGGCCGCATGACAAGCTGGCGGTGCGCGGCTACGTCGAGGTGCTGCGTCACTACCGTGAAATCGTGGGCATCCGCCGTGAATTGCGCGATCGTCTGCTGGCCGATCGACCGCCTCTGTTTGTGGGCGTGGACGCGCCCGACTTCAACCTTGATCTCGAGGCCGACCTCAAGGCCCGTGGCATACGCACCGTGCATTTCGTGTGCCCCTCGATCTGGGCCTGGCGGGCCGGGCGTATCGACAAGATCCGTCGCAGCGTCGACCATGTTCTGTGCCTGTTCCCCTTCGAGCCGGCCTTGCTGGCGCAGCACGGCATCGCCGCCACCTATGTGGGCCATCCTCTGGCCGATGTGATCCCCCCGCAGGCCGATCGTGCGGCGGCTCGGCGCGCTTTGGGGCTGGAGGAGGGCGATGAGGTGCTGGCGGTGTTGCCTGGCAGTCGGGCCTCCGAGATCCGCTATCTGGCCGACGTGTTCTTCTCGACGGCCCTGCGCGTGCAACGGGCGCGGCCCGGGCTGAAAGTGATCGTGCCGGCCTTGCCGGCCTTGCGTGCCGACATCGAATCCGCCGCCCACCGCGCTGGTTTGAGGTCTGACGGTGAAGGGGGCCTGCAGATTCTGGCGGGCCAGTCGCACCAGGCTCTGGCGGCTTGTGACCTCACTTTGATTGCCAGCGGCACCGCCACCCTGGAGGCGGCGCTGTTCAAGCGGCCGATGGTGATTGCCTATCGCATGAACGCGATCAGCTGGCAGATCATGAAGCGCCAGGCCCTGCAGCCTTGGGTGGGCCTGCCCAATATCCTGCTGCAAGACATGGCGGTGCCCGAGCTGCTTCAGAGCGAGGCCACGCCCGAGCGCCTGGCGCGCGCCGTGCTCGATTGGCTCGAGGCCCCTGCGAAAATGGCGGCCATCCAGCAACGATTCGCGCAGTTGCACACCGACCTGCGCCGCGACACCCCCACCCTGGCCACCGATGCGATCGCCCAAGTCCTCCAAGCCTGACCGCGCGCGCCGACGCCTGCCGGGCGTGCAGACCAGCCTCGCCTGGGACCCGACGGGTCTGATTGCTGGCGTGGACGAGGCCGGGCGTGGCCCGTTGGCCGGCCCGGTGGTGGCCGCCGCGGTGATCCTGGACGACACCCAACCCATTGCCGGTCTGGCCGACTCCAAGGCCCTGACCGCGCTGCGGCGCGAACGCCTGTTCGACGAGATCCGCGCCAAGGCCCTGTGCTGCTCGATCGCCCAGGCCAGCGTCGAGGAGATCGACCGCCTGAACATCTTGCAGGCCACGATGCTGGCCATGCAACGCGCGGTGGAGGGCCTGCGCCTGAAGCCCGTGAAAGTGCTGGTCGATGGCAACCGTCTGCCCACACTGGGCATCCTGGCCGAGGCCATCGTGGGCGGCGACGCGAAGGTGGCCGCGATCAGCGCCGCGTCCATCCTGGCCAAGGTGCATCGCGATCGACTGTGCGCCGATTTGCACGAGGCCTACCCGCAGTACGGATTTGCCAGCCACAAGGGCTATGGCACACCCGAGCACCTGCAGGCCCTGCGCGATCACGGCGCCTGCCCGCAGCACCGACGCAGTTTCGCGCCTGTGGCCGCGGCCTTGGTGGCTCAGGCCGCGAAAGTCGACGTATGACCGCCACCGGACCGACCGTCATTTCCTCGCGTGACAACGCCTGGCTCAAGCGCCTGCGCAGACTCGCCCAAGATGCCACCGAGTACCGACGCGCCGGCCAGGTGTGGCTCGAGGGCGAGCACCTGTGCCAGGCTTTGCTGGCGCGCGGCGGGCGGGCGCAGGTGGCGGTGTTCGCACAAAGCCTGTGGCCGCAGGCCCCTGCCGAGTGGGTGAGGGCTGCGCCCGAACATCTGGTGATCGCAGATGCCTTGTTGGAGGGCGTGAGTGGCCTGCCTTCGCCGGCGCGCATGGGGTTCGTGATCGAGCTGCCCGCGCCGCCCGCGCTCGATCCGGCAGCGCCCACCGTGATCCTGGACCGCGTGCAAGACGCGGGCAATGTGGGCGCCATCCTGCGCTGCGCGGCGGCCTTTGGTTTCACCCAGGTGGTGGCCATCCAAGGGACGGCGGCCTTGTGGTCGCCCAAGGTGCTGCGCGCCGGCATGGGCGCGCATTTCGGCTTGCGCCTGATCGAGTCCGCGCAGCCTGATCTGCTGGAGCAACTGGCGGTTCCGGTGATTACCACCAGCAGTCACGGCGGCCAGCTGCTGCATCGCGCCCAGCTGCCCTGGCCCTGCGCCTGGGCCCTGGGGCATGAGGGGCAGGGCGTCGGCCCCGAGGTGGCAGCCCGATCGGCCCTGGCGGTGCGCATCGCGCAGCCCGGGGGCGAAGAATCCTTGAACGTCGCCACGGCGGCGGCGATCTGCCTGCACGCGAGCGCCGCAGCCCAAGCCGGAGAACCGAAATGAAAGCAGCTTTTTACGAGCGGGTCGGCCCCGCGGCCGAGGTCTTGCAGGTGGGTGATCTGCCGCGACCCGAGCCCGCTGCGGGCGAGGTAAGGGTGCGTGTGCAGTGGTCGGGCGTCAATCCGTCCGACGTGAAATCCCGCATGGGTTTGCGATCGGGCATGCCGTTTCCGCGTGTGATCCCGCACAGCGACGGCATGGGTGTCATCGACGCGGTGGGTGAGGGCGTGCCGGCGCATCGCGTGGGTGAACGCGTCTGGTTGTGGAATGCCGCCTGGGGACGGCCCCATGGCACGGCCTGCGAGTGGGTGTGTCTGGCCAGCGCGCAGGCCGTTCCCCTGCCCGATGCTGTGAGCGACGAAGCAGGTGCCTGTCTGGGCATCCCCGCCCTGACGGCCCTGCACAGTGTGCTGATGGACGGCGGTGTGGCCGGCAAGACCGTGTTGATTGCCGGCGGTGCCGGTGCCGTCGGTCACTACGCGGTGCAAATGGCCAGCCAATTGGGCGCGGCCCGCGTGCTGACCACTGTCAGCACGCCCGAGAAAGAAGCTCTGGCACGCGCCGCCGGTGCCGACGAGGTGATTCGCTACAAGAGCGAGCCGCTGGTCGAACGCGTGAAGGCGCTGACCGCGGGGCGGGGCGTGGATCGCATCATCGAGCTGGACATGGCGGTCAATGGCGCGTCGAACCTCGAGATGCTGCGCGAATCCGGCGAATGCGTGGTGTACGGCAGCTCGGCTCCGGCCTTGCAGCTGCCGTTTTTCCCCCTGCTGGCCAAGAACATTCAGCTGCGGTTCTTCATCGTCTACCACCTCTCGCCCGCTGATCGCTCTCGGGCCGTGGCAACGCTCACGCGCATGCTCGAGCGCGGCACCTTGCAACACCCGATCGGCGCGCGCATGACGCTCGCAGACATCGTGCGCGCCCACGAGCGCATTGAGCGGGGCGAGGTCACCGGCAACCTGGTGCTCCAGACCACCTGAACCGGCTATAATCAAGGGCTTTCCCGCAAACCCGTACGCCTAGCGCCAACCGCAGCCCCCTTTCCTGAACAAAAGCAATACTGAGAGCGATCTCGGTCAGCGTTTGGGCGTACCCGTCACCATCCGGAGAACCCAGTGCTTTTGTCTCAACAGGCTCGCAGGCCTTTCGCCCTCCTGGCGCTCGTAGACGGCACGGTCTTTATCGGCACTTCGATCGGAGCCCCCGGCTCCACCACCGGCGAAGTCGTGTTCAACACGTCCCTCACCGGTTACCAAGAAATCCTCACCGACCCGAGCTACTGCCGGCAGATCGTCACCCTGACGTATCCGCACATCGGCAACTACGGCATCAACCAGGAAGACATCGAAGCCGGCAAGGTCCATGCCGCGGGCCTCATCATCCGCGACCTGCCTCTTATCGCCTCCAACTTCCGCAGCACGATCACGCTCTCGGACTACCTCGCGCGCGAGGGCACGGTCGGCATCGCCGACATCGACACCCGCCAGCTCACACGCCTTTTGCGCACGAAAGGCGCGCAAAACGGCTGCATCCTTGCCCTGGCCCCTGGGCAAGACGTCACTGCGGCCCTGAAGGACCAAGCCATTGCGCAGGCGAAGGCGGCACCCGCCATGACGGGCCTGGACCTGGCCCAAGTGGTCTCGGCCAGCGCCCGCACCGAGTGGACTGAAACCGAGTGGCAACTGGGCACCGGCTACGGCAAGCTCGAGAGCCCGCGCTACCACGTGGTGGCCTACGACTTCGGCGTCAAGAAGAACATCCTGCGCATGCTGGCCGAGCGTGGTTGCAAAGTCACCGTGGTGCCAGCCAAGACGCCCGCCGCCGAGGTTCAAAAGCTCCAACCCG
>JBIKUT010000205.1:0-4541 GCA_044347465.1 Ramlibacter sp. | reverse complement strand
CTTTTGCTGGACCACCACCGGCATCAAAAAGCCCCGCTCGGCGATCTCAATCGCCGGCGCCATCAGATCGGCAAACGGCAGCTTGCCAAAGCGCTCGGACAGGGCCACCCAAGACGCCACCGCGCCGGGCACCGTCACCGAATCGAAGCCCCGCTTGGGCGGTGTCTTGGCATCCGCGCCGTATTTGCCCTTGAAGTAATCGGTCGTCCAGGCCGCAGGCGCCCGGCCCGAGGCATTCAGACCATGCAGCGACTGGCCGTCCCACAAGATCGCGAAGGCATCGCTGCCCAGGCCATTGCTCACGGGCTCGCAAATCGTCATGGCCGCGGCGGCGGCCACGGCGGCGTCCACCGCATTGCCGCCTTGCCAGAGCATGCGCAGTCCGGCCTGAGCCGCCAGGGGGTGCGAGGTGGCGACCGCGTTGCGCGCAAACACCGGCAGGCGCGCGGTGGGATAGGGGCTGCTGAAATTGAAATGCATGATCCCGCGATTATCCCGGCGCCCGAAAGCCCGAGTGGCCGGCTGCGGCAGGCTGCAGGCCTACACTCACCCGCCATGAAGCCCCAGGACATCGAATCGTACTTTGCCACCCTGAAGGCGGCCAATCCCCACCCCGTCACCGAGCTGGAATACACCACCGTATTCGAGCTGCTCGCCGCGGTGCTGCTGTCGGCACAAGCCACCGATGTGAGCGTGAACAAGGCCACGCGCAAGCTGTTCCCAGTCGCCAACACCCCGCAGGCCCTGCTAGACCTCGGGCTCGAGCGCGTCGAGCGCGCGATTCAGACCATCGGCCTGTACCGCACCAAGGCCCGCAACCTGCTGGAAACCTGCCGGATCCTGATCGAGCGCCATGGCGGCGAGGTGCCCCGCACGCGCGAGGCGCTCGAGGCCCTGCCCGGCGTGGGCCGCAAGACGGCCAACGTCGTCCTCAACGTGGCCTTTGGCCAGCCCACCATGGCGGTCGACACCCACATCTTTCGTGTGAGCAATCGCACCGGGCTGGCCCGCGGCAAGAATCCGCTGGCGGTCGAAAAGGCGCTCGAGCGGCGCGTCCCGGCGGCCTATGCCGTCGATTCCCACCACTGGCTGATCCTGCACGGGCGCTATGTGTGCCAGGCGCGCAAGCCTCGCTGCTGGGAGTGCGCCGTGGCGCCTTATTGCGATTTCAAGGACAAGACGCCGGCCCCGCCCTGAAGGACATCAGGGCAGCACGACGCACAGCACGCTACACGGTGCGTGCTCGATCAGCGATTTGGACACCGACCCGCGCCACCAGCGCGCGGCCCGACTGCCGACATGCTTGTGTCCGACCACGATCAAGTCGGCGCCGATCGTGCGCGCATGGCGCGCGATCTCTTCGATCGGCTCGCCGGTGATCAACTCGCCACGGGCACCGCCAAAGCCGGCGGCCTGCAGCTGGCGCAAGCCGTCGGCGAGCACCGCTTCAAACTTGGTTTTCTCGCGCGCCTCAAGCTCGACGTCATAGACACCGCCCTCCAGCCCCACGAAGGCCATCATGGACGGCATCACCGCCACCAGCGAAATCTCGGACTGACTCCACTGCGCGAGTTCGCGGCACTCGAGCAAGGCCTTCTGCCCGGCCTCGCTGCCGTCGTACGCCAACAGGATACGTTTGTACATGGCCGGCTTCCTTGAAGTATGGAAGGCAGCATAGCCCTGGGCACAGGCCGCAGCAACCAAGGTGTACGGAGGGAATCCCGTAGTGGGTATCCCTAAGCGCTAGCAGGACATCACCCCAGGTCTGCGGCCGACACCGGTAACGCGACCCAGGTGGCCCCCACCGCCTGCACCGCGATACGCTGGCCAAACACCTGCTCCAGGGCGCGATGGGTGGCCGGATCGGCGCATGCACCCTGGTGCATCACACGGCCCTCCTGCAGGATCACCATCGCGTCGGCTTGCAGGGCCAGGTTCAATTCGTGCAACACGGTCAGCGCCGTGCCCCCCGCACGCACCTGCGCGCGCACCAGGCCCAGCCAATCCGCTTGATGCGGCGGATCCACATGGGCCAGCGGCTCGTCCATCATCAGCACCGGCGCCTGCACCGCCAGCGCCCGCGCCAGTAGCACGCGCTGACGCTCACCCCCCGACAACTGCCCTAGCGGCCGCTCGCGCCATTCCCAGCTGCCGGTGCGACGCATCGCGTCCTGCACGGCGGCGAGATCCGACGCCGAGGGCGACGCCAGCCAGGCCTGATGCGGCAGGCGAGCGAGCATCACCAGATCATGGGCACGCAGATCCTCGCCACCGCCCTCGCCTTGCCCCAACCAGGCCACCTGCCGTGCCCGCTCGCGGGCGCTGAGGCGGGATGCCTCACGGCCTTGCCAGAGCAAGCGCCCCTGCGAGGGCAACAAGCACGCCAGGGCTTGCAGCAGCGTCGTCTTGCCCGCGCCATTGGGGCCCACGATCGATGTCCAGCAACCGGTCGGCACGACCAGATCCAAACCCGGGATCACCGCGCGCTCGCCGCGCGCAACGCGCAAGGCCTGCGCCTGGATCGCCGGCGCGTTCACCAGGACCTCCGGTGCATCAGCCACAGCAGGTAACCGCCCCCGAGCACCGCGGTCAGCGCGCCCACCGGCAGCTCCTGAGGCGCCAGCGCCCAGCGCGCGATCACATCGGCCGACAGCAAGAGCACGCCGCCTGTCGCGGCCGACAGGGGCAGCAAGCCCCGGTGCGTGGGCCGGGCGAAGGACCGCACCAGGTGCGGCGCGACCAGCCCAATGAAGGCAATCAAGCCCACCTGGGCCACCGCGATCCCGGTGGCCAATGCCAGCGTCGCCACCAGCGCCATACGCACCGCCCCCACGGCAACGCCCAGACTGGCGGCGGTCGCCTCGCCCAACGACAGGGCATCCAAGCTGCGACCCAGCCCCCAGGCTGCAAGCCCTGTGACGCCTAGCCCCAGGGCCAGCAGCTGCACGGCCTCCCAGCCGATGAAGGACGTGGTCCCCAGCATGAAGCCCTGCAGGGCTCGCATCACCTCGGGCACTTGAAACATCACCAAAGCGGCCAGCGCACCGAGCACCATGCCCACGATCACCCCCGCCAGCAGCAGGCGCAGCGTGTGCTGCACGCCACGTGCCAGGGCCACCGTGAGCAACACCGCGGCCATCGCACCGACAAAGGCCGCACCTGTCATGCCCCAGCGCAGGGCCCAGCCCACCGCCAGGCCCGGCCACACGCCGAGCCCCACGAGAAAGACCGCCACCCCGAGGCTGGCACCGGTGGCACTTCCGAGCAGGTAGGGATCGGCCAGCGGATTGCGAAACAGGCCCTGGGCCACAGCGCCCGCAAGGGCCAGCAAGGCGCCCGCGAGCCAAGCGCCCAAGGTACGGGGCAAGCGGATCTCCCAGACGATGGCGGACGCCGATGCATCTTGGAGGGCCAGCGGCTCCCAGCCCGCACTGCCCACGCACAGACCCAACATCACCAGCAGCAAGGACGCGGCGGCAAGCCCCGCTGCGGCGGTGAAGGTCCCGCGTGCGCTCATGACCGGCCGGCCGGGATTCGGCCCTGGATACACGCCACCATCAGGCGCGCGCCCTCGGCCATACGCGGCCCGGGTCGCACAAGGACATCGGATTGCGCGGGCGTGAACCGGCACACGCGGCCTTCGCGCAGCGCACGCAGGCCCGACCAGCCGGGGCGCGCAGACAGGTCGCCGGAGGTGCGGTCCGAGATCATCACCACCTGGGGATCCGCACGCACGATGAACTCGGGATTGAGCTTGGGGAACGGCCCCAGCGCACCCGGCACCACATTGGCAGCGCCCACCCGCGCCAGCAACTGCCCGATGAACGACGTCTCACTGGCCGCATAGGGTGCGCTGCTCACCTCGAAGTAAACCCGGGTGCCGCGCTGCGCGGAGGTCAGTGCAGTCGCGGCGGCGGCCAGCTCGGCGTCCACGCCTTGCAGCAAGGCCGGGCCACTGGAGGTGCCTAACGCACGATCGAGCTGACCCACCACGCGCCGAAAATCCTCCAGCGTGCGCGGCTCGAGGGCCAGTACTTTCAGACCCAGCGACTCGAGGCGGGCCAGCGCGCGGGTCGAGGTGGCGGCCAGCACCAGATCGGGCCGCAGGGCCAGGATGGACTCCACCTGCGCATCGTCCATCCCGCCCACAGCGGGCAAGGCACGCACTGTCTGTGGCCAATTGGAATGGCTGTCCACCGCCACCAGGCGCTCGCACGCACCCAGGGCGCACACGGTCTCGGTCAGTGAGGGCAGCAGCGAGACGATGCGCTGGGGCGGCGCGGCCAGCGTGATGCGTGCGCCGCGATCGTCGGTCAGCGTCACAGCGTGCGAGGCGCCCGCTCCTGTGAGTGCGAGCAATACAAGGGTCATCGCCCACCCACGCCACACACGTTCAGCCATGCAGACGACTCCACGCGCACACGATGCGGTGCATCTGCTCGATGCCGTCGGTCAAGGCTGCGGGCCCGGGCTGCAGGATGTCGGCCGATTTGATCTCGAACAACTGCCCGTGGCGTACAGCGGGCACGTCCTCCCAGCCG
>JBIKUT010000204.1:0-4556 GCA_044347465.1 Ramlibacter sp. | reverse complement strand
CACGGGATCATGCGGGTGCGCGGCTTCACCCAGGACGACGGCCACATCTTCTGCACCGAGGACCAGATCCTGGCCGAGTGCACGGCCTACACCGCGCTACTCCAAAAGGTCTACAAGGACTTCGGCTTCACCGACATCATCTACAAGATCGCCACCCGGCCCGAAAAGCGCATCGGCTCTGACGAAAGCTGGGACCGCGCCGAAAACGCGCTGATGGAAAGCCTGCGCGCCTCGGGCTGCGAATTCGTGATCGCCCCGGGCGACGGCGCCTTCTACGGCCCCAAGGTCGAATACACCCTGAAGGACGCGATCGGTCGCCAGTGGCAGTGCGGCACCATCCAGGTCGATTTCTCCATGCCCGAGCGCCTGGATGCCGAGTTTGTGGGTGAAGACGGGGCGCGCCATCGCCCGGTCATGCTCCATCGCGCCATCGTCGGCAGCATGGAGCGATTCATCGGCATCCTGATCGAGCAACACGCGGGCGCGCTGCCCGCCTGGCTGGCGCCGGTGCAGGTGGCGGTCCTCAACATCACCGATGCCCAGGCCGATTACGCCCGGGAAGTGGCCAAAACGCTGCAAAATCAAGGGCTTAGGGTCGAGTTGGACCTCCGAAACGAGAAAATTACGTATAAAATCCGGGAGCACGCTCTCCAGAAGCTGCCGTACATCCTGGTCGTAGGCGACAAGGAAAAGGCTGCAGGCGGGGCTGCCGTCCGAGCTCGGGGCAACCAGGACCTCGGCGTGATGTCGGTCGAAGCGTTCATTGCGCGCATTCAAGACGACATCGCCCACAAACATTGATTGACATCCAAAGGAAGCAACCATCGCTACTGAATTTCGCGATCGCCGCCAGCGCGAGGAACGCAAGCACCGCCTGAACCGGGAAATCATGGCCCCGGAAGTCCGACTCTCCGGCCCCGAGAACGAGCCTCTTGGCATCGTGAGCCTGCAGGATGCCCTGCGCATGGCAGGCGAGTTGGATGTGGATCTGGTCGAAATTGCCGCTACCGCCGTGCCGCCTGTGTGCCGGCTGATGGATTACGGCAAGTTCAAGTACCAGGAACAGAAGAAGGCGGCCGAAGCGAAAGCCAAGCAGACGGTCATCGAGATCAAGGAAGTCAAGTTCCGCCCAGGCACCGACGACGGTGACTACAACATCAAGATGCGCAACATCCGGCGCTTCTTGGCGGACGGCGACAAATGCAAGATCACGCTGCGCTTTCGCGGCCGCGAGATCACGCACCAGGAACTGGGCATGGCCCTCCTGAACCGGATTCGGGATGAACTGGCCGACATTATCTTGGTCGAGCAGTTCCCGAAGCTGGAAGGCCGGCAGATGATCATGATGATCGCGCCGGGCAAGAAGAAGCCGGCGGCGACACCTGCCAAGCCGGCCACCGAGGCGCAAGGCGCTTCGGCCTGACGCGAGAGCGTCAGACCCCCCCGGGTGGATCGAGAGATCCGCCCAGAATCAGATGCCAGCGGGTCGGTCACCCGCCGGTGTCTTGAAGGACGGCGCTTGCGCTGTCCGAAACAAGTGGCTCGGGGCTAGCAAGTCCGCGGAAAGTTTCGCGGCGCCTCACGAGCACAAATGAAGAAGGAGCATGCACATGCCCAAAATGAAGACCAAGAGCAGCGCGAAAAAGCGCTTTCGCGTTCGTCCGGGCGGCACCGTCAAGCGGGGCCAGGCGTTCAAGCGCCACATCCTGACCAAGAAGACCACCAAGAACAAGCGCCACCTGCGTGGTGCTGTCGCGGTGCATGAGACCAATATGGGTCACATGGCACAGATGCTCCCGTTCGCGGGTCTGTGATCAACCGAACGAACAAGAAGGAGTAACACATGCCTCGCGTTAAACGTGGTGTAACGGCTCGCGCCCGCCACAAAAAAGTTCTCGCCCTCGCCAAGGGCTTCCGCGGCCGCCGCGGCAACGTCTTCCGCATCGCCAAAGAAGCGGTGATGAAGGCTGGGCAATATGCCTACCGTGACCGCCGTGCCAAGAAGCGCGTCTTCCGCCAGCTGTGGATCGCGCGTATCAACGCCGCTGCACGTGAACTGGGCCTGACCTACAGCCAGTTCGCCAACGGCATCCGCAAGGCCGGCATCGAGATCGACCGCAAAGTGCTGGCCGATATCGCCGTGCACGACAAAGCGGCCTTTGCCGGCATCGTGGAGCAGGTCAAGGCCAAACTGGCTGCTGCCTGAGTCCCCCGCGTGCGCTAACGCGTTCAGCGCACGAGGCCAACTACCAGCACAGGGCTAGGGCTTGCAAGGCGCTAGCCCTGTTTCATTTCGCATGAGCCAAGATCTCGATTCCATCGTCGACGCCGCACGGCAGTCCTTCGCCCAGGCGGCTACGCCTGCCCAGCTCGAGGACGCCAAGGCGCAGTACATCGGCAAGTCCGGCCGCATCACCGAGCTGATGAAGGGGCTGGCCACGCTCAGCGTCGAAGAGAAAAAGACGCGCGGTGCCGCCATCAACCAGGCCAAGCAAGCGGTCGAAGAGGCGCTCACGCAGCGTCGTCGCGCGCTGGCCGATGCCGAGCTCGAGCAGCAACTGCAAGCCGAAGCCCTGGATGTGACCTTGCCCGGGCGCGTGCGCGAACCCGGCGGCCTGCACCCGGTGAGCCTGACCTTGGAGCGCATCGAGCAGATCTTCGCCAGCATGGGCTTTGATGTCGCCGACGGCCCCGAGATCGAGAGCGACTGGCACAGCTTCACGTCCCTGAACAACCCGCCCAATCACCCGGCGCGGTCCATGCAGGACACCTTCTATGTCGACATCCCAGGCGATGACGGCATTGCCTACAACCTGCGCCCGCACACCAGCCCGATGCAGGTGCGCTACGCGCATGCCCACATCAAGAAGCATGCGGCGGCCTTGAAGGCGGGGGATCTGCCCGAGATCCGCGTGATCGCCCCAGGTCGTACCTACCGCGTCGACAGCGACGCCACGCACTCGCCGATGTTCCACCAGTGCGAAGGCCTGTGGCTAGGCAAGAACGTGAGCTTCAAGGACCTGAAGGTCGTGTTCACCGATTTTTGCCGCACCTTCTTTGAGAGCGATGACCTGGCGCTGCGTTTTCGCCCCAGCTTCTTCCCGTTCACTGAGCCCAGCGCCGAGATCGACATCCAGTTTCAAAGTGGCCCTTTGGCGGGCCGCTGGCTGGAAGTCGCGGGCTCGGGCCAGGTCCACCCGAAGGTGGTGAGCAATATGGGCCTGGACCCCGAGCAGTACATCGGCTTTGCCTTTGGCATGGGGCCAGACCGTCTGACCATGCTGCGTTATGGCGTGAACGATCTGCGTCTCTTCTTCGACGGCGACATCCGCTTCCTGCGCCAATTTCGGTAGACGACTATGCAATTTCCCGAGTCCTGGCTGCGCGAGTTCTGCAATCCGCCTCTGAGTACCCAAGCCCTGGCCGACACCCTCACCATGGGCGGTCTCGAGGTCGAGGAGCTGCGCCCCGTCGCGCCGCCCTTCACGCAGATCGTGGTGGGCGAGATCAAAGAGGCCGTGCAGCATCCCAACGCCGACCGCCTGCGCGTGTGCCAGGTGGATGTGGGGCAGGGCGCCTTGTTGAACATCGTCTGCGGTGCACCCAATGCGCGCGTGGGCATCCGCGTGCCCTGCGCGCTGGTGGGCGCGCAGTTGCCCCCGGGTGAGGACGGCAAGCCTTTCCAAATCAAACTGGGCAAGCTGCGCGGCGTCGAGAGCCAGGGCATGCTGTGCTCGGCGCGCGAACTGCAATTGAGCGAGGACCATGGCGGTCTGTTGGAGCTGGCGGCCGATGCGCCGGTGGGCGCCGATATCCGCCAGGTCCTGTCCTTGGACGACACCCTCTTCACTCTCAAGCTCACGCCCAACCTGGCGCACGCCCTGAGCGTGTATGGCGTGGCGCGCGAGCTGTCGGCCCTGACCGGCGCGCCGCTGAAGGCGCCGACCTTCGAGCCGGTCAAGCCCGCGCACGACGCGCGCCTGCCGGTGAAGGTGTCTGCGCCCGATCTGTGCGGACGCTTTTCCGGGCGCGTGGTGCGCAACGTCAATCCGCAGGCGCAGACCCCTCAGTGGATGGTCGACCGTCTGGCCCGCTGCGGCCAACGCAGCGTGACGGCCCTGGTCGACATCTCCAACTATGTGATGTTCGAGTTCGGCCGCCCGACGCACATCTTCGACCTGGACAAGATCCATGGCGGCTTGGACGTGCGCTGGGGCCGCGCCGGTGAGACCCTCAAGCTGCTCAATGGCAACACCATCACCTTGGACGAACAGGTGGGCGTGATCGCCGATGACGCCCAGGTCGAGTCACTGGCCGGCATCATGGGGGGCGACGCGACCGCCGTGTCGGACAGCACCCGCAACGTCTATGTCGAGGCCGCCTTCTGGCACCCGCTGGCGATTCAGGGTCGCTCGCGCCGCTACAACTTCTCCACCGACGCCGGTCATCGCTTCGAGCGTGGCGTCGATGCGAGCCTGACCGCTCTGCACATCGAGCACATCACCCGCTTGATCCAATCGATCTGCGGAGGTGACGCCGGCCCCATCGACGACCAG
>JBIKUT010000202.1:0-4567 GCA_044347465.1 Ramlibacter sp. | reverse complement strand
GTCGTAGGCCTGATCCTGCGCCGTGGAATAGCGAACCGACCCGACCGATACCTCGGGGTGCTGGGGGTCGGGGCTCTGCACTAGCGCCATTGGAATTGAACGTGGATACAAAAATTCAAGTTCAGCGCGTGGATACTAACATCCACAAATAAAAGAGCAAGCGCCCGCCCCTGCGGCTTGGGCTGCCGGGGTCGCTCAGTCGGTAGAGCAGCTTATTCGTAATGAGAAGGTCGGGTGTTCGATGGCCGTCGCGGCAATGCGGTAGCCACCGCCTGCGGTTGCGGTTTTCCTCGTATTTCCTCGCCCCAGACAACTGGGTGGCCACGGTGCCGCGCGTGGTCTATGAGCACTGCACGGCGCGTTCTGAACTCGTGCTGGTGCCAGTGCAGGATCCGCTGCCCGAACCCATCATTTGCACGGTGCGCCGGCACGACATGTCACTCACGCCGGCGGCGACGAAGCTGATCGCTTGGATCCAGCATTACGCGTTAAAGCGGTAGCAACGCGGGTGTTCCCCGGCGCCTGACATGACCCTCTCCAGCACCTGCGCAGCCTGCGGGCTGCCCCTGAAGCCCACCCAGTCCGCCTGCCGCTGCGGCTACAGCAACGCGGCGCGCGATTACGTGCGGCCGACCGCCACCGAGGCCTATTTCCTGGAACGCCGCTTTGGCAACAAGAAGCGCGAAGCCCTGATCCTGCACGCCCTGATCTACGCGCTGCGCGACGTCCGCATGGTGTTTCAGCACCCGGTCCCCGCGGCGGGCGAGGGCAATACGCGCTATCTGATCGACGCCTACCTGCCAGATTTCCAGATCGCCCTCGAAGTGGACGAGCACTATCACGCGTCGGACGACCAATCCGCGCGCGATCGTGAGCGACAGGCCCATATTGAGCAGGCGATGGGCTGCACGTTCCGCCGGATCAACGCGCATGGGCGGCCCATCTTCATGCAGATCGACGACCTGGTGCAGGAGATCCGGCAGCTCGCGGCGCAACGCGGCATCGCCCCCTGGTCTGCCCCTGCGCGCGATGAGAACCAGGGGCTTTTTCGTACCGGCCAGTTCGCGCAAAGGCAATGGGACGCCTTGGAAGCCGCTGGCGCTTTTGCCGACATGGAGCAACTGGCCGACCAGGTGCGTGCGCTCGGGTTCGACGTACGCACCGGCCAGGTCGATGGCATTCCCAACCCCGGCAACGGCGAAGCGGGATTCATCCTGACTGCCGGGCCGGTGTGCCTGATGGTGTACCGACGCGCCGCCTCCGACGCACTGCGACTGGTCGTCGCCGGCCGCAGCTGGCCTGATCACGAACCAGCCACTACATGGCTGGAAAGCCAGAGGCTAGGTCCCTTGGAAGCCTGTCAGGTCAAGGACGGCCAGGCGCGCTATTACCTGTTCCCTCAGTTTCCGGGAAGGCATGCGCGCCAGGAGGTCCTGGACTTTCTCGCGGTGTTGGCGGCGCGCCGGGCGCCGGCTTAAACGCCTTCGACGATGCGGATGTCTCGCACCACCGCGTTCGAGCCCAAGGCGGCCAGCGCCTCTTTGTAGCTCGCGCTCTCGTAGGCCGCCTGGGCCGCTGCCACGCTGTCGAACTCGACCACCACCGTGCGCATCATCTTGCCGCCCTCCTTCACCAGGCTCGGCATGCCGCGAACGATGAACTTGCCACCGGAAGCCGTCAGCGAGGGGCCCGCCAACTTGCCATACGCCGCGACGGCGGCTTCGTCGTGAATGGCGTGGTAGGTGCTAATCCAATAGGCCTTGGGCATGGGGTCTCCTTTTTCTAAGGGGTTCAACGTGAGGGTTCGTCATCGTAGCGGCGTCCGCGCGCCATCAATTCGGGCGTTCCGATCACGGCGTTCAGGCCGTCGAAATCGAGCATGCGCTCCTTCATCGAGGCCGTCGTGCCGTGAGCGCGTAGCTGGCCGTAATAGTGCTGCAGGGTGTGGGCCACGGCGCGCGCGGTGCCACCCGGAAAAATCACGATGCGGTAGCCGCGGCGCCCCAGTTCGTCCGCCGACTGCACGGGCGTCTTGCCGCCCTCCACCATATTGGCCAGCATGGGGATACGGCCTGCAAAGCGTGCGCAGGCCGCGTCCATTTGTTCGGGCGTGCGCACCGCTTCGATGAACAGGGCGTCGATGCCGCACGCCAGATAACGCTCGGCGCGCTCCATCGCGGCCTCGAAGCTCTCAACGGCGACCGCATCGGTGCGCGCCAGGATCAAGGTGTCGCTGCTGCGGCGGGCATCGAGGGCTGCGCGCAGCTTGCCGCACATCTCCCCCACCGGGATCACGCCCTTGCCCTCCAGATGGCCGCAGCGCTTGGGAAAGGTCTGGTCCTCCAGCTGGATCATGGCGGCACCCGCACGCTCGAACTCACGCACGGTGCGCTGCGTGTTCAGCGCATTGCCAAAGCCCGTATCGGCATCGACGATCACCGGCAGTTGCACCCGCTCGGTGATGCGCGCCAGCGTGTCGGCCACCTCGGTCTGGGTGGTCAGGCCGATGTCCGAGCGGCCCAGGCGCGTGTAGGCGATGGAGGCACCCGAGAGGTACAGGGCCTCAAAGCCCGATTGTTCGGCGATGAGCGCGCTCAGTGCGTCGTAGATGCCCGGGGCGAGCAGCACGGGGTCCTGCGCGAGTCGTTGCTTGAGTGTCATGTCGTGGCCTTCAGGGTGGAGGCTGCCGTGTGGGCCGCGATCCAGCCGCCTGCCAGGGCACTGAGCAGGCCATTGCCGGAGAGGTAACCCCAGACGGCGTCGCCCGAGACACCGCGCGCCGCGCCACCCGCCGCCAGCAGATTGGGCAGGGGTTGGCCGTCGGCGCCGAGGACGCGGCACTGTGCGTCAATGTCCAGGCCGCCCTGGGTGTGAAACAGCGCGCCGGTGACCTTGACCGCGTGATAGGGCGGATCGAATCGATCCAGAGCCGAGTCCAGGCCTCGTACTTCGCAACCGATCAAACGGGCCAGAGCGGGCTTGTCCGCGGCGGTGCGCAGCGCGCCAGCGCCTTCAGCCTGCTGGAAATCCGGGAAGGTGCGCGCCAGCGCCAGAAGCCGGTCGTCAAACACGTTCCAGGCCATCTGACCGGGCTGCTGCAACACGCGCACCGAAGCCTCGGAGTAGCCCTCGGTCTCATCATGAAACCGCTTGCCCTGCGCATTGAGCTGAATGCCGCCCTCGGCCATCACCGCCCAGGTCATGAGGATGCCGTGGGGCACCACCCAGGAGCCGTGCCCCTGGTAGCCGGTGAGGTCGGCCAGGCGGGCGCCGAGTTGGCGGCCCCACCGGATGGCGCTGCCGTCGTTGCCCACATGACCGCCGAAGGTGGCGCCGCGCATCTCAGGTAGCAGCTCACCCACCATCTGCGTGTTGCCCCCAAAACCATTGCAAGCCAATACCAGGGTATCGCAGGCCAATAGCTCGAGGTGTCCATCCGGACGTTCAAACCCCAGACCTCGCACGCGCTGCGCGTCATCGACATAGAGTTCGCGCACCGTGGCTTGCGTGAGCAGCATCGCGCCCGCCTCGTTAGCCGCGCGCTCAAGTTGCGCGATCAGCGAGGCGCCGGTCTTGTCGGGTGTGGCGTGCATGCGGTGCGCGCTGTGACCGGGATAGAGGAAACCCTCCAGCACCTGCATGGCCACGTGATGGCGCTGCGCCAGCCGGTCCAGAGCGGGCGCGATGGCCTCGGTGTAGGCGGCCACCAGATGCGGCGCGGCGCGGCCCTTGGCCTTGTCCTGGATGTCTTGTGCGAAGCGCTGGGCACTGTCTTGAATGCCCGCCGCGCGCTGGGCCTGGGTGCCTGCCGCCGGCACGAAGCCCGAGGACAGCGCCGTGGAGCCCGCCGGGCGCGCGTCGCGTTCGAGCACCGCGCACTCAATGCCCGCATCCCGCAGCGCAATCGCCGCCATCAGGCCGCAGGCGCCCGCGCCAACGATGGCCACCGGCACGGCGGGCACGTCGCCCGGGAGCGCAGACGCCGGCAGCACGCGCGGCTCGCTACCCGGATCGAGGATTGCGCTCGTCATGTCGGATCGCTCAAACGCGCACGATCAGGCGGTGGGGCGATGCAGGTACTGGCCGCTGGGCTTGCCCAGGATCTGGCCGTTCTCGTAAATCAACTTGCCGCGCAGGAAGGTGGCGTCCACATGCGCGGACAACTCCATCCCCTCAAAGGGCGTGTAGCCCTGGGTGGAAGGCGAGCCCTTGGCGTGGATGGTCCAGGTACGGTTCGGATCGACCAGCACGACGTCGCCGTCAAAGCCCTCGGCGATATCGCCTTTGTGGTTCAGGCCGTAACGGCTCGCCGGGTTCCAGCACAGGACGCGAGCCATGTGGTTGTAGCTCATGCCGCGGCGCGTGCCCTCGCTGACCAGAGCGGGCAGCAGGTATTCGGTGCCGCCAAAGCCGCTCTTGGCCATCCAGATGTTGCCGAAATAGCGCTTGGGCACCTTCATCTCCTGGCGGCAGCAGGCGTGATCCGACACCACCCAATCGAGCTCGCCTTCGAGCAGGGCCTGCCAGAGGAATTCGACATCTTCGCGCGGGCGGATCGGCGGATTCA
>JBIKUT010000201.1:0-4574 GCA_044347465.1 Ramlibacter sp. | reverse complement strand
GCTGCGGCTCCTGCATCACCGGCTCGAGCAGGTGCCGCACGGCCAGCTTGGGGATGCCGTCGGAGATCCCCACCGCCAGCCGCACCCGCGGCGCCTCGACCGCGGCGCGCACCACCTCGGGCAGTGCCTCACCCAGCTGAAAGATCTGGTCGGCCTGACGCATGGCGGCCAGGCCGGCATCGGTGAGCGCCAGGCCACGGCCCACCGGCTTGAGCAGGTGGCAGCCCAGCGCCTGCTCAAGCTCGCGCACCTGCGTGCTCACGGTCTGGACCGCCATGCCCAGACGATCGGCGGCCCGCGACATGCCGCCCTCCTTGCCCACCACCCAGAAGTAATACAGATGCCGGTAGCTAAAGGAGATGCTCACGATACTTCCGTTTTTCAGAACTCAATGTCAGCAATTATGAGGTTTTTAAGGATATTCAAGTTCACTATCGTTCGGCTTTGACTCATTTCTCGGAAAGATCCAGACCATGGACACCATCGCACCCACCTGGCTGTGGGCCACTTTTGTGGCCATCGTGCTGGTTTCGCTGTTCGTCGATTTCGTCGTCCTCAAGAAGCAGGGCGCGCATGAAATCGGCGTGAAAGAGGCCCTGAACTGGTCGATCATCTGGATCGCACTGAGTTTTGTGTTCAACGCCCTGTTTTGGTGGGCCGTGAAGGACACCACCGGTTCGACCGCCGTGGCCAACGAGAAATCTCTGGAATTTCTCACCGGCTATCTGATCGAGAAGTCGCTGGCGGTCGACAACATCTTCGTGTTCCTGTTGATCTTCACCTACTTCGCGGTGCCGCCCGCCTTCCAGAAGCGGGTGCTGATGATCGGCATCATCGGGGCGATCGTGCTGCGCACCATCATGATTCTGGTGGGCGGCTGGCTGCTGGCCAATTTCCATTGGGTGCTGTATGTGTTTGGCGCCTTTTTGATCCTCACCGGCATCAAGATGTGGTGGGCTGCCGGCAAGGAGAGTGACCTCGAGAGCAACCCCGCCCTGAAGCTGCTGCGTCGCCTGATGCCCGTGAGCAAGGACTTCGACGGCGAGAACTTCTTCACCCTCGAGAACGGCAAGCGCATTGCCACGCCCTTGTTCATGGTGATCTGCCTGGTGGCGCTGACCGACGTGATCTTCGCGGTCGACTCCATCCCCGCGATCTTCGCCATCACCTCGGATCCCTTCATCGTGCTCACGAGCAATGTGTTCGCCATCCTGGGCTTGCGCGCGATGTACTTCCTGCTTGCCGCCGTGGCCTCCAAGTTCCACCTCCTGAACTACGGCCTGGCCGTGATCCTGGTGTTTATCGGAACCAAGATGTGTCTGATCGATGTCTACCAGATCCCGGCGGCTGTCAGTCTGGGCGTGGTGGTGGCCATTCTGGTGGGCACGATGATCCTGAGCGTGCGTACAGCCGGCGGCGGCGCGCGTGGCTCCAATGGTGCGTCGTCATGAAATTACGTCTGCTCCTGCGCCCCTTTTGCCACGCCACCTTGATGCTGGCGGGCGGCGTCGCACTGGCACAAGGCCCCGCCCGCGCGGGGTCGGGTCCGCTGCCCCCCCAGGCTGCGACCGCCGCGGCCGAACCGAACGCCGGCGACACGGCGATCCTTTCCGTGGCCGATCTGGCCACGTGGGTGCAGCGTTTCCGGCCGGTGATGATGACCGCCACGGTGGCCTTGCTCGGGCTGGTGCCCTTCCTGTTTGCTTCCGGGCCGGGCAGCGAAGTGCAAAAGCCGCTGGCCGTGGTGGTGATCGGCGGGCTGATCACCTCGACGCTGCTGACGCTGGTGGTGCTGCCGGCGCTGTATCGGTGGTTTGACGACCAGCCGGGAGAGGCCTGAGAGATCCGCCGGCGCGGCGCGAGGGCATCAGTCCTCGCGCACGTACTTTTCAAAGTCCATCATCTTGATGGCAATACCGAGCAGGAATTTGTCGTCTTCGGCAATCTCGATCGTGAGCGTCTCGCCGCTTCCTTCCTGGAGCGCTTTCAGGTTCTTGACCTCGTCGGACCAGGAATGCGCCAGGAAGTCGATCAACTTTTTCCTGTTCGCCGCAGACAGTCCGACGAAATTCAGTTGAGACAGCGGGCTGGGCGCAGGGGTGGCGTCAGCAGCAGGCGCATGGGGATGAACGGCTGCGATGCATTCAACGCCCTGGTGGTCGCCGAATGTGAAGTCGAGGTCCTCGGTCTGCTCGTTGCGTTCGATCTCCCAATAGAAAGCAACGGCGTCATAAAAATTCGAGTTCTCTTCTTGCCAGGCATCGAAGTCGCATGTTCCCGGGTCGACTAAAAGCCGCAAATTGAAGTGGGCTTCGGCTTTGCATTTTGGAATCGGTGAACTCGAGAAATCCACCGCGACCAGGCGGACATCGGTGGCCTCGACTTCAGCGCCGTTTTCTGGCGAAAAAAGAGAATCCGAATGGGTCAGGTTCTCGGGCAGGAATCGAGCCCGAACATACGGGCTCAGTAAGGCCCGGATCGCTTCTTGGTTCTTAGACGACTTGGACTTCGACAGCTTCTTGGCTTGCGCGAAGGCATCGGGCAAATCTTGTAGCTTCGCAGGCTGTTCCGCCACATCAAACCAATTCATGTTGGCGTAAAACTCGACGTCGAAACTTTTTTTCGTTTTTGCTTTTGCCATGAAAGCGTTCTCCTCGAAAAACAGGGTGACTTGGCGATACACCCAGGCTGTCCGCCCTGGCGTGAGCGTCAATCGAAATGCCAGGGATTGATAACCGAAAGCCCCATCGCGATAAAGGGGACGGTATCGCGACTCGCCACTGACATGTGGTTCGCGGCGGCGGTGGCGGCGATGAAGCCGTCGGCGACACCCACCGACAGGCCCTTGGCTTGTGCCTGCGCCATGGCCTCGGCGTAGCGTTGCGTGGCCGCGAGATCGAACGAGAGGACGCGCCCGGTGAAGGCGGGAAGCACCTGGGACTCCAGTTGCTCGATCAGGCCATTGCGGCGGCGACCTGCGGGTAAGCGCGCAACGCCTAAACGCAGTTCAGCCACCGTCACCACCGACAGAAAAAGCGTTTCGAGGGGCTGCGCATCGAGCCAGGCGACCACCTGCGGGTTGGGCGCGGCGCGCAGGGGCTCGGAGATGACGTTGGTGTCGATCAGGATCATTCGAAACTCACCGGACGCGGCAAGGCGGGATCGCGTTGACTGATCTGAGCCACCTCTTCGTCGGTGAGTTTCATCTTGCGGCCGACCTCGCTGAGTAAGGAGCCGAGCTTGAGTCGACCTTGCGGCTTGACGGCCTCTTCAAGCAAGACACGCACCTCGGCCTCGGTGCTGCGGCCGTGAGAGGCCGCACGCATCCGCAAGGAACGGTGCACTTCATCGGACACATTGCGAATGGTCAGGGTGGCCATGATGTCAAATCCTAATATGACAGCGATGACGTCATTCTATCTATTTGACATCAAATGTCGAGTCATCGGCGGTCGCTCCCCTACTCCACCGTCACACTCTTCGCCAAATTCCGCGGCTTGTCCACGTCCGTCCCTCTGGCCACCGCCGTGTGATACGCCAGCAACTGCAGTGGCACCACATGCAGCAGGGGGCTCAGCGGCCCGTAGTGTTCGGGCATGCGGATCACGTGCAGACCCTCACCACTAGCGATGCGCGTGTCGGCATCGGCCAGCACGTACAACACGCCGCCGCGAGCGCGCACTTCCTGCATATTGCTTTTCAACTTTTCCAGCAGCGCGTCGTTGGGCGCTACCGTCACCACCGGCATTTCGTGCGTGACCAGGGCCAGCGGCCCGTGCTTTAACTCGCCGGCGGCATAGGCCTCGGCGTGGATGTAGGTGATCTCCTTGAGCTTGAGGGCGCCCTCTTGCGCGATCGGATAGTGCAGGCCGCGCCCGAGGAACAGCGCGTTGTGCTTGCCCGCGAAATCCTCGGCCCAGGAAATGAGTTGCGGCTCCAGGGCCAGCACCGCCGACAAGGCCGCGGGCAAATGCCGCATGGCCTTCAGGTGCGCCGCCTCTTGCGATTCGGTCAGGCGCCCCTTGGCCTGCGCCAAAGCCAGCGTCAGCAGGAACAGGCCCGCCAGCTGCGTGGTGAAAGCCTTGGTGGACGCGACACCCACCTCCACACCGGCACGTGTGAGGTAGGCCAGCTTGCATTCGCGCACCATCGCCGACGTTGCGACGTTGCAGATGGTGAGCGTGTGACGCATGCCCAGAGACTGCGCGTGACGCAGCGCCGCCAGCGTGTCGGCGGTCTCCCCTGACTGGGTGATGGTGACCACCAGCGTGTTCGGGTTGGGCACCGATTCGCGATAGCGGTATTCGCTGGCGATCTCCACCTGCGTGGGGATCTTGGCGATGGCCTCAAGCCAGTACTTGGCGGTGCAGCCGCTGTAGTAGCTGGTGCCGCAGGCCAGGATCAAGACGGAGTCGATCTGCTGGAACACGCGGTGCGCGCCCTCGCCTGGCGCCGGTTGGCCCGCGCCCTCGAACAGCTCGGGCACGATGGCCTCCAGGCCCTCGAGCGTGTCAGCGATCGCGCGCGGCTGCTCGAAGATTTCTTTTTGCATGTAGTGACGATAGGGCCCGAGT
>JBIKUT010000199.1:0-4586 GCA_044347465.1 Ramlibacter sp. | reverse complement strand
CGACGGCCGGCACATGCTGGAGCGCGTCGAAGTAGTCGCGCCAGTTATCAGGCACGCTGCCGGGATTGGCCAGGTAGTTTTCGTACATCTCTTCGACGTAGGGCGCGTTGCCCCCGAAGAGATAGGTGCTGCCTTGATAGGCGCTGTAGACGTTATTCGTCTCACTCATGTTTCGCTACTTTCCGCACCCCTGAGGGGCGCTTCTGCTGGTTAAACAACCTTCCGCGACACGGCTAGACCGGTTGGCGGATGCGACTGTGGCTGGAAGGACCAAAGACTCGGCGATTGTGCCACTGAAACCCATCCTGGACAGCGCCAGGTGGGGGGCATTAACCCGCCTGTACCTGCTCCTTGATTTGCTGCAAGGTGGACGGGTCCTCGATGGTGGTGAGGTCGCCCGGGTCACGCCCCTCGCACACCGCCTGAATGGCGCGCCGCAGCAGCTTGCCGCTGCGGGTCTTGGGCAGCAGGGTCACGAAGCGCACCCGGGCCGGGCGGGCCACGGCGCCGAGTTGGCCATCGACCACCTTCATGATCTCGCCTTCCAGCTTGAGGCGGGCCGCCTCGTCGGGAAAGGCCGCGGGATCACGCAGCACGGCGAAGGCCATGGCCACCTGGCCCTTGACGTTGTCGGCCACCCCCACCACCGCCACTTCGGCCACCGCCTTGTGGCTGGAGATGCTCTCCTCGATCTCGCGGGTGCCCAGTCGGTGACCGGCGACGTTGATCACGTCGTCGGTGCGGCCCAGGATGTAGTAGTAGCCGTCCTCGTCGCGGATGCCCCAGTCAAAGGTGCTGTAAAGCGTCTTGCCGGGGATGCTTTGCCAGTAGGTCTTGACGAAGCGCGCGTCGTCGCGCCAAACGGTCTGCATGAAGCCGGGCGGCGTGGGCGACTCGACGACCACCACCCCTTTTTCGTTGGGCTTCGTGAGTTCCTCGCCGGTGGTCTCGTGCACCAGTTTGACCTTCCAGCCGTACATGGGCAGGCCGGGGCTGCCGAATTTGCTGGCCTTTTTCTCGACGCCATTGGCGATGGTCATGAGGGGCCAGCCGGTTTCGGTTTGCCAGTAGTTGTCGATGATGGGAACGCCCAGCGCATCGTGGATCCAACGTGCCGTGGGCTCGTCCAAAGGCTCGCCGGCCAGGAACAGGCTTTGCAGGCTGGACAGGTCGTACTTTTTGAGGAAGGCCTCGTCGTACTTTTTGAGTACACGCACCGCGGTGGGCGCGCTGAACATCACATTGGCCTTGTACTTCTCGACCAGCTGCCACCAGATGCCCGCGTCGGGGCGTATCGGCAGGCCCTCGTAGACGATGGTGGCCATGCCGGCGATCAGCGGGCCGTAGACGATGTAGCTGTGGCCCACCACCCAGCCGATGTCGCTGGTGCAAAAGTAGGTCTGACCCGGCTTGCCCTGAAAGATGTGCTTCATGCTGGCGGCCAGGGCCACCGCGTAGCCGCCCACATCCCGCTGCACGCCCTTGGGCTTGCCGGTGGTGCCGCTGGTGTAGATCGTGTAGCTGATGTCGGTGGCGTCCAGCCACTCGCAGGGCACCTGCACGCCGGCGTGACGCTCGGTCAGGGCCTTCCAGTCGTGGTCGCGGCCGGCCACGGTGTCCATGGGCGACAGGCCCCGGTCCACCATCAACACGCCATCGGGCTTGTGGCTAGACAGCCGGATCGCTTCGTCCAGCAGCGGCTTGTACGGCACCACCTTGCCCCCGCGCGAGCCGGCGTCGGCACTGACGATCAGCTTGGGCGACGCATCCTCGATGCGCGAGGCCAACGAGACCGAGGCGAAGCCGCCAAACACCACCGAGTGAATGGCGCCAATGCGCGCGCAGGCCAGCATCGCGACGATCGCCTCGGGCACCATGGGCATGTAGATCAGGACCCGGTCGCCCCGGCCCACACCGAGGCTGCGGATCGCCGCGGCCGCGCGCTGCACCTGGTCGTGCAACTGCGCGAAGGTGTAGGTCTCCTCGCGACCGGTCTCGGTGGACACATGGATCAAGGCCGCCTGATTGGGCCGGTCCTTCAGGTGGCGGTCGATGGCGTTGTGGCACAGGTTGGTGGTGCCGCCGACGAACCAGCGGGTGAAGGGCGACTTGTCGTTGTCCAGAATGCGCTGCGGCGGTGTCTGCCAGTCAATCAGGCGGGCCTGTTCGCCCCAGAATGCCTCGGGCTCGTCGACCGAGCGGCGGTAGAACTCTGCGTAGGTCATGGACTCTTCTCCTCTTTGTCGTGGCGGGGCCCGGGCGGGTTCACTTGATCCAGCCCAGAACCTCCTTGAATCGCGGGTGGTCGGCGCTGCGCAGCCACTCGAAGGCCACCATCTCGGTGGTGACCAGTTCGGCCCCGGCACCAGCGAGGCGGTCGAAGGCAGCGTCACGATTGCGCTCGGTGCGTGAGGCGCAGGCGTCGGTCACCACGCAGACGTCAAATTCCTCTTCCAGCAGCTCTAGCGCCGTCTGCAGCAGACAAACATGGGTCTCGCAGCCGGCGATGACCACCGTATCGCGGCCCGGCGCCGGGGCTGCGGGCTTTTGCAGATGCCGCGGCAGGCTACGGGCATTGCCACCGGCCGCCTTGGGCGCCGGCCGCAGGCGCGGCATCAGCACGGACGCAGCGCTGAAGTCCATCTTGGACAGCGCGGGCCCCACCAGCGCCCGCAAGGGATCGACGGTGGGCCCCAGGCCCGCCGGATTTTGTTCGGTGGTGAAGACCGGCACCGCCAAGACGCGTGCGACCTGCGCCAGAAGGCAAGCATGGGCCAGGGCCTGCGGCCCCCCGTGCAGGGCCGGCATCAGCCGCTGCTGGTAATCGACCAGCACCAGTTGGGAGTCTTCAGGGTCTAGCAACATCTGCGGGGATTGGAGCGGTCGGCGCTGTCTCGCAACTGACAAAAAGGGACCCGCACGTCACAGCGCAGGCAGGACCCGTAACAGCCGCCCCTGGGGGCTGTCGGTCAGGAGGTACAGCAGCCCGTCGGGGCCCTGGCGCACGTCGCGCACCCGCTCGCCCACGCCGTCGAGTCGCTGTTCGCGCACCACGCGAGTACCGGCCATTTCGAGGCGCCAGAGCTGGTTGAACTTCAGGGATCCGATGAACAAGCTGCCCCGCCACTGCGGGCCATAGCGGTCGCTGGTGAGGAAGGCCATGCCCGAGGGCGCGATGGACGGGGTCCAGTGGTGCAGGGGCTGTTCCATCCCGGACTTGGCGGTGAGGCCTTCCCCGATGGGACCCCCGCCATATTGCTCGCCATGGGTGATGACCGGCCAGCCGTAGTTGCGACCGGGCTGAGGCAGATTGATCTCGTCGCCGCCCTGGGGGCCGTGTTCGTGCATCCAGAGCTGGCCGTCCGGCCCCAGCGTGCCGCCCTGCGGGTTGCGATGGCCGTAACTCCAGATCTCGGGCCGGGCACCGGCGCGCCCGAGGTAGGGGTTGCCCGGGGCCGGGGCGCCGTCGGGGGTCAGGCGCACAACCTTGCCCAGGTGGTTGTCCAGCCTCTGCGCGTCCTGCATCCGGTGGTAACGCTCCCCCAACAGGAGGAACAGGTGGCCGTCGGGCATCTGCACGATGCGGCAGCCGAAATGCAGGGGGCTGGCCACGCGCGGCTGCTGGCTGAAGATCACGCGCACGTCCTCCAGGCGCCCCGACCCGGCGGGCAGCCGGGCCCGGGCCAGCGCCGTGCTGTTGGCACCGCCCTCGGCCGGCTCGGAGAAGCAGAAATACAAAGTGCGATTGCGCTCGAAGCCAGCGTCCAGCGCCACGTCCAGCAAGCCGCCCTGCCCGCGCGCCGCCACCTGCGGCAAGCCGGCCAGCGGCGGGCCCAGGCGGCCCTGGGGATCGACCACGCGCATGCGGCCCGGTCGCTCGGTGACCAGGTAACCGCCCTCGGGCAGGAAGGCCAGGGCCCAAGGGTGCTCCAGACCGGTCGCTACCGCCTGCACGCGCAGGGCGGGCGCGTTCGAGGGGGCGGAGGGAGACGAGGACGCAGACGCGCCGGTGGCCGACGCAGGGCTCAGCGCCCCGGCGGCAAGCGCTAGGAGCAGGACGGCACGCAGCAACATGGAGGAAGCGCTCGGGACGGACACGCAGACGATTGTGCGGGACGTGGCCGGCCGCGCCCTGCGGGCCGCGGGCTGTAAAATCGCTCCCCCTATGTCTCGCCGACTCCTGCCTGTCCTGCTCGCGCTCACGTTGGCCCTGCCCGCGTGGTCTGCGCCTGCGCAGGACGACGAGATGGGCCGCTTCATGTCGGACAAGGGCCTGCTCGAACGCATCGGCCAGATGGGCGTCACCATGCGTGACCGCACCTCCGACCTGGTGGTCAACGCCATGGGCTTTTTGGGCGTGCCCTATCGGCGAGGCGGCAATTCGGCCGAAACGGGCTTTGACTGCAGTGGCTTCGTGCGCGCCATCTACGAGCAGACCGTGGGCCTGGTCCTGCCCCGCGAGGCCGACGATCAGGCCGCCGCCACCCAGGTGATCGACCGCAAGGACCTCAAGCCCGGCGACCTCGTGTTCTTCAACACCATGCGCCGCGCCTTCAGCCATGTCGGCATTTATGTCGGCGAAGGCA
>JBIKUT010000200.1:0-4586 GCA_044347465.1 Ramlibacter sp. | reverse complement strand
CAGCGCCTCGGCGGCGGCTTCGGGTCAGTTGTTCCCGGTGCTGTCGCAGGTGGCCCAGAAGAACGGGCGTCGACTGACCGACGCTCAGGCCCTGACCTGGATCACCCAACGCGTCGCCACCGGCATCCGCGAAGACAACCCGGTGGGCGTGCGCTTTCTCACGGGCAGCCAGTCGCTGCAGCGCGATGAGACCACCGGCCTGTCGCTGGTCTACGACTTCGAGATGGTCAACGCCTTGCCCACCACGATGGAAGACGGATCGTCCTTTGCCCACGCCTACTACCTGGTGTGCGCAACGGGTTTGATCAGCATCCTCGACGGCAACGGCTACTGGCGCATCCTGGGCGCCTTCCCGTTCTATCTGAAGCAGGCCCTGGACGGCGGCCGCATGGAACGCAATCAGGTCGAGGGCTGGTCGGTGGGCGCTGCCGCCCAGGTGGCCGAGACCTTCCACACGGGTGCGGGCCCGAGCATCCGCTCGATCTTCGTGAACCGCACCAAGCGATTTGCGAATTGGAAGGACGGCTACAACGACCGCTTCGTGCGCGTGTTGCCGGTGCAGATCGCGCCGGGTGCGGCCGATGCGTTGCGCCAGTTCAAGATCGATCGCCTGTTGACCCCCGAGCTGGTGGGCGTGATCGCCAGCTCCGAGTTGTGCAGCGGACTGGACATCGGGGTGCTGCCCTATGCGAATACCGATGCCCTCAATCGCTTTCAGTTCCAGGTGGCCGATTACGGCAACCTGCCGCAGCAGCCGCCGCCGGCCGACATGATCGACCTGCGCGTGCGCATCACGGTGGATCTGGTGCGCCGCGAGGTGCAGCCGGTGCAGCGTCAGGGCTTTGTCTATGTGCGCCGGGGCATCCGGCTGTTCGTCGAGTTCCTCGACTTGGACAACAAGACCATTGGTGCGCTGCGCACGGCCTCGGTCGACACCGACCGCCTGTTCTCGATCGACGACTCGACGCCTTCGCGCGACTTTCAGTTCTTCGAGTCGGCCTTGGAGAAGGCGATCTCGAATCTCTTTCACGGCATCCGCCGCCGCGACAAGGCCATGCTGGCCGCGGTGGGCGTCAACATCGACGAGGCCAAGCCCCAGATCGATGCCATCCTCAAGACAGTGGAGAACCTACGATGACTGCAAACTTTTCGACCCTGCGCCGCTGGTGCACCCTGACCGCCCTGGCGCTGACGGGCCTGACCGGCCACGGCGTGGCGCTCGCCCAGTCCGATGCCTACGAGCAAAACAAGTTTGTGCAGGCCACGGCGTCAGTCGATGTGCCCAGTGGCCTGTTCTCTGGCGGCATGAATCAGGCGGTTCGTGACAAGGCGCTGGCTGCCGCCAAGGCCGCGGCGCTGAACACCGCGCTCTCGCGCGTCACCGGCCCCAAGGCCGATGTCGTCAACAGCATGCGCAAGACCTTCGAAGAGCGCGCTGACACCATCATCACCGACGTGACGGTGACCGACGAGCGTCACCAAGAGGCCGACCGCAAGTACACGGTGCGTATCCGCGCCACCATTCAGTGGGGCCAGGTCGATTCGATCATCCGCACCGCGGGGGGCGCCGGCGGCGCCGCACCGGGCGGCGTGACACAGCCTCGCATGACGGCCGCGGCCGGTCAGCGCGTGTTGTTCCTGGCGCTGGCCCGCGAGGCCTCCAGCATCAAGCGCTTTGACGAGCGCCGGGTCGAGATCACCCGCAATTCCACCGGCACCACCGGCGAGAGCCGCAACGCCGAACAGACCGTGAACCCCACGCGCTCGGCCACCGTGGAGAGCACCGCCAGCGGCTCGATGGTGACTGCCGAGGCGCGCCGCGAGCGCGGAGGCTCGACCACTGCCAAGCGCGATGCGATCGAGTACGTGCCCGGTAACACCAGCGACCTGACCACCCGCATCGGCCAGACCCTGACTCAGAACACCATCCGCGCCACGCCCTACGGCCTGGCCGTTGCGCCCTGCAAGCTGCCCAACTCGGCGGGCTTTGGTGACAAGTTTGCGGAGTCGGCCGAGGCCAAGTTGCCCGACGAAACGCTGGGCGACATCATCTCCAAGCTGCAGCAGTGCTCGGTCCAGATCCGCTACCTGATCATCGCGTCGGTGGACGTGGACGGTTACGGCAAGAACCCCGATGGCCGCGACCTCGCGTCCTCCATCGTGCGCGTGCAGATGTATGACGTGTCCGACCTGCTGCCCGAGCCGGTGGCGGTGGCCGACGGCCGTGCCCAGGGCACGGCGACCAGCCAGACCGACGCGATCCGCGCGGTGATGGCCCGATCGGCCGACGTCGCCTCCGACAAGATCGTCAACATCCTGCGCACCCAACTGGGCCGCTGATGAACATGCCTCACATGCCTGCGGCCGCCGACTTCGCCCGTTTGCGTGCGCGCGTGATCGCGATCGCGACCAGCGCCAGCCTGGCCCTGGTTGCCCTGGCCCTGTTCGTACCCGCCGGTGTGCAGGCTCAGGGCGTGCGTACGGTGTCGGTCACTGCCACAGGCTCGGGCCTGAACGAGGCCGAGGCCACCCAGGCTGCGGTGATCAACGCAGTCTCGATGGTCTCGGGCGAGCGCATCTCCGCGAGCCAGACCATGAACCAGACGGTGCAACAGCGCACCGACTCCGCCGGCCAGGCCTCCGAGCAGGTGACCACCGAGCTGCGTGAGCGGATCAACCGCCTCACCCGCGGTGTCGTCAAGTCCTGGCGCGTGGTGGGCACGCGGGCGCAGCCCGAGGGCACGGTGCAGGTTACGGTGTCGGCGCAGATCGCGGTCTATCAGGCCAGTGCTGCACTCAAACGCTTCAAGCTCGCGATTGTGCCCGGGCGCATGACGGCGGGCGCGCCAGGTCTGCCTGGCAGCCCGCTGGACGCTCTGATTAGCGGCATGACCGAGTCGCTGGTGGCCTCGCGCAAGTTCGCCATCCTGGACCGACGCGAGAGCGCAGCGGCCGAGAGCGAGTTCCGCATCATCGAATCACGGCGCGTGCCGGTGGAAGAACTGGTGCGTATGCAGGCGCGCGCCGCCGCGGACGCCCTGGTAGTGGTCAATCCTCTGGTGGAAAGCGTCGCCGGCGATCCGCAGCGCCCCTTGCGCATGGTGGTCGAGGTCAGCGTCATTGACTACGCCTCCGGCCAGATCAAGGGCAGCTTCTCGCTGACGCGGCGCGTGAACGCCGAGGGCGCGCGCAATGCGGCGATGCAGATGGGGCGCACCCTGGGCAATGACGTCCTGGAATATGCCTTCCCGCCGCTGGTGATCGGCGTCGAAGCCGACATGCTCACCATCGACGCGGGCGACTCCCGCTTCAAGGTGGGCGATGTGGTCAAGCTGTTTCGCTTTGGCGCACCGCTAAAAGATCCGGCCACTGGCGAATCGCGCGGCTTCACCGAGATCCCGATGGGCGAGGCCAAGATCGTGCATGCCACGCCGATGATCTCGGTGGCGCAGCTGGATCGCCCCGCGGCGGGCCCGCTGCAGTCTCCCAACGGCATCGTGGTGCGCCGCGCCGCCGACAAACCCATCGACCTGGGCCAGTTTGTAAGGCCCACCGTCATCGAATCACCCGCCCCGAGCACCGGCTCACCCTCTTCACCCAACTCTCGAGGAAAGAACTCAAATGACTGGTAAACCCAACACCTGGATCAAGACCTCCCTGGCCCTCGCGGCGGCCCTGCTGTCGGCAGGCGCCTCGGCCCAGATTGCCACCAGCGAAGGTGCCGCCTCCAAGGAGATGCGCGCCCCTCAGGTTGCCGGCGATGACCGCATCGAGGTCCGTTTTCCCAACGGCTGCCAGATCCGTTCGAGCATGACCCGCGGCTGCGACGTGATCCGCTGCAAAGCCGAAGAGGCGATTGGCATCAAGTCGGCCCGTGGCATCCAGACCGCCAAGTCGGTCGCCACCCTGCGCGCCAAGAAGGCCATGAGCGACTTCATGAGCGAATACCTCGCAGGTCGCGAGGCGGTCAACCAGACCACCGAAGAACTGAAGAAAGAGGGCGTGGCCTCCGAGGCCATGGCCACCACGCTGACCACGCTGACCACGCAGATCTCCAGCGAATCCCGTCGTCTGCTGGTGGGCGTCGCGATCGAAGAAGACGGCATCACCGAGTCGGCCGCTGCCGGCCAGTACATGGCGTACTCGATTGCCAAGACCTCCTGCCGCCTGCAGGCCGCAGCCGGCCAGAACGCAGCGGGCATGGCCAACGCGGCGACCCCCGGTGGGGGTCAGGGCGGTGCTGCGCCCACGCCTGCCAACAGCAACATCGCGCCTTCGGTGACGCAGAACCCCAACACGCTGAACGTCTACCAGCGTCGCGGCGGCGGTCTGGACTGAGATGAGCGATCGGTTCGCTGGCGCCAGGTCGCTGCTGGCCCTGGGCCTGCTCGCGGCCGTGAGCCCGGCGAGCCTGGCGGCAAGCTGCACTGCCGCCACGCTGGAGCGCCTGGTCAATCCGCTGGTCGTGACGAAAGCGGATACCTATGAAGTGACGATGCGGCGCAGCCTCTCGTCCACCGACCGGGCCGATGCGCTGTTGCTCAAGGACGCCTTGCGCAAGGCGCTGGCCAAGGATCCCACGCAGG
>JBIKUT010000198.1:0-4593 GCA_044347465.1 Ramlibacter sp. | reverse complement strand
GGCGTCCAGGCCGTGCGTGCCGGGGCTTGTGTGCGAGTCGGGCGCGATCTGAATCAGGTAGCCCGAGACAAAGCGCGCGGCCAGCCCCAGATGCCGCAGCAGGTGGACCAGCAGCCAGCCGGAGTCGCGGCAAGAGCCGCTGCCCTGGGCGAGGGTCTGCTCCGGGGTTTGCACGCCCGGCTCGGGTCGTTTGACGTAGCGCACGTGCGCATGCAGCTGCTGATTGAGCATGACCACAAATTCGACGGTGGGTCTCGGTCGGCGATCGATCTGTGCGAGCCAGGCCTGCACGTGCGGGCTGGGTGCGTCGACGTTGAGGTAGGGGACCAGCGCCTGCGCCAGAGGGGGCTCATAGTGCAAGGGGTAGTTGGCGGCTTCGGGTTCGAGGAAGAATTCGAAGGGGTTGAAGGGCAGCAGCTCGACGACCAAGTCCACGGTGATGCGCAAGGTCTGCGTGGGCTGCGTGATCAGCAGGCGCGCCTGGTAGTTGGCGTAGGGGTCTTGGTGCCAGTGCACGAAGGTGCTGGCGGGCTCGACTTGGAGCGCGTACGACAGGATGCGGCTGCGGCTGTGCGGCGCGGGCCGCAGTCGGACCCGTTGCGGCCCGAGCAGCACGGGGCGGGCGTAGCGGTAGTCGGTGACGTGGTGCAGGGCGGCGTACAGGGGCATCGAGAGCACAGGAGGTGGCAGGAGCGCCTGCCCGCATCCTAGCCTGCTGCCGGGGGGGCCGCTCGGGCCCGGCGGCTTGCCAGCAGCGACTCCAGGGCGGTGGCCTCGACGGGCTTGGTCAGGTGCTGGTCGAAGCCGGCGGCGGCGCTGCGGCGCTGGTCGTCTTGCGTGCCCCAGCCGGTGACCGCGACCAGCAAGAGGTCGTCCCGCAGGTTCGGGTCACTGCGCATCTGACGCGCCACCTCATAGCCGGACATTCCGGGCAGCCCGATGTCCAGCAGCACCGCGTCGGGTCGCCAGTTGCGGACCGTGGCCAGGGCCGCCGGGCCATCGTGGACGGTGCGCACCTCGTGCCCGAGCAGACCCAGCATCAGGGCCAGGCTCTCGGCGCCGTCGACGTTGTCGTCACAGACCAGGACTCGGCAGGGCGCGACCGAGGGCGCGATACGCGATGTCGGCGAGGCGGGCACGGTGCCATCGTCTGCGGTGCGCAGGGCCAGCGGCAGCCACACGGTGAAGCGACTGCCTTGGCCCAGGCCCCGACTTTCGGCGCGGATGTCGCCGCCATGGAGCTCGACCAGTTTCTTGACCAGAGACAAGCCAATGCCCAGCCCGCCCTGGGCGCGTGCGAGCGTGTGGTCGACTTGGGCGAACAGGTCGAACACCCGAGGCAGCATGTCGGTGCTGATACCGGTGCCGTTGTCCGTCACGCAGATGGCGGCGTACGGCCCCTCGACCTGCGCTGACAGCTCGATCCGACCGCCGGCGGGCGTGTACTTGGCGGCGTTGTTCAGAAGGTTGCTCACCACTTGGGCCAGGCGGGTGAGGTCGCCATCGATCCACACCGGCTCGGTGGGCAGCTGCATGATCAGTCGGTGCCTGCTGGCCTCGATGGCGGGGCGGCTGCTTTCCAGGGCGCTCTCCAGGACGGACTGCAAGGTCAGACGCATCAGGCGCAGGTCGACCTTGCCTCGGCTGATGCGTGAGACGTCCAGCAGGTCGTCCACCAGCCGCACCATGTGGGCGAGTTGGCGTTCCATCATGTCGCGCGCGAGCGCTGCCGGGCCCGTGAGCTGCCCGCTGCGGCGCAGGATTTCCAGGCCGTTGCGGATCGGCGCCAGCGGATTGCGCAACTCGTGGGCCAGGGTGGCCAGGAATTCGTCCTTGCGATGGTCGGCTTCGCGTAGCGACGCATACAGGCGCGCGTTTTCCAGCCCAGTGGAGGCGATGGCAGCCAGCTGCATCAGCACCGTGCGGTCTTCGTGGGTGAACTCGCCATAGGGGCCGCCCGTGAGCTGTACCTGGCCCAGCGGCTCGCCGGCCTTGCCAGTCAGGGAGGCGGTCAGTACCGTGCCGTGCGGCGGCTCGGTCGGGTTGGCATCGACGGCGAGCGAGACGGCTTGGATATTGCGCGCGTCCGGCCCTTCCAGCGTGAGCTGGGTGACCGCGCGGCGCGCGCCCAGGATCTCGCGAGCCTGGTGGGTGAGGACCTGTGCGATCTCGTCGGCCGACAGGCTGGCGTGCACCAGGCGCGAAGCCTGCGCCATACGGCCCAGCAGGCGTGCGTAGTGGCGTTCTTCCTCGAGCAGGCGGTTGATGTCTTGCTCGGCGCGCTTTTGCTCGGTGTCGTCGTGCAGCACCGCCAGGACGTGATCGATGGCGCCTTCGCTGCCGAACTCGGGCACGAAGCGTCCCGAATAGTGGTTCGGCCCCCCCGCGGCCTCGTAGGTGAAGGCCACCGTCTGCGCGCAGGCCTTTTGAAAGGCGGCCTGTATCGCGTTTTCCCAGCAGTCGCACAGGTCGGCGGGCATGCCCAGCTCGCGCGCGGTGTGGCCGATGAAGTCCTGCGGGGGGCGGCCCGTCATGCGCTCAATCGCCGCGCTCACAAAGACATGACGCATCTGCCGGTCAAAGCGCGCGAGGATGTCGGGCGTGTTGTCGGCCAGGGTCTGCAGCTCCCGCTCGCGCGCCTGCAAGGCGGCCTGGGTCTCCTTGAGCGAGGTGACGTCGGTGGACACGCCGCAGACCGCATACGGGTTTCCGGTTTCGTCCAGGAGCGGGAATTTGCTGGACAGGTAGTAGACGGCCTGCCCTCGCTCAAAGGTGGTTTCCTCGGCGACAACCAGGCGGCCCGAGGTCAGGACCTGCTCATCGCTGCGCCGCACATCCTGGGCCACCTGCGGGCCATAGACCGCCTCGTCGGTCACGCCGTCGGCCTGTTGCTCTGACAGGCCCACGCGCTCGCGCCAGGCGCGGTTGGTGAGGAAGTAGCGGCCCGCGAGGTCCTTGGCGAAGACCAGCGCGCCGGCGCCGTCGATGATGGTCTGGGTCAGGCGCTGGGCCTGGCGCAGTTGTTCCTCGGCCTGCTGGCGCGCGTCTTCTTGCTCGGACAGGCCGCGCTCCGTGGCCCACCGTACCCGCGCGTTGTCGACGGCGCGCGCCAGCACGAAGGGGCTGAGCCACTCTTCGCCGATGTAGTCCTGGGCGCCTGCGCGTAGCAGCACGGGGCCCAGGTCGCGCCCGTTGCCCGGCGTGATCACCACCACCGGGCACGGCGTGAGGCCTTGCGCGTCGATCAGGCGGCCGATCAGCCGCATGGCGTCCATGTCGGCCAGGGCGCAGGCCAGCAGGATGGGCTCGCTGCCGCGGGTGGGGCCTTGCGCCTGCCGCAGGGCCGCTTCGCCGGTGTCGGCCTCGGTGAACTCAAAGCGCCAGCGCGAGCCGCTTCGCAGCAACTCGATGATCCATTGCCGGTCGGCCAGGCTGCTGCCGGCGAGGATGACCTGGAGAACGTCGCCGTTCGTCATGCAGGTCGCCCGAGGAAGGTCCCAAGCGTTCGGGTGGGCGAGAGGATGAGCATCGGCAGCATTGGAAAGTAGATCCTAAGTAGTATATGGAGTCATTCATCGATCAGAGAGGCGTTACGCATGTCGCTGGCGGGTGTGCTGTTGGCCGTTGTGCTGGGCTGCGCGCTGCAGTTGCAGCAGGCGGGCCTGGCGCCCGCGTCCGTTTATGGCTTGTGGGTACTTGCGGGGCTGGTGCTGGGCCTACTCGCCTGGGGTCTGCGGCGCTGGGGTGCGCCGCTGGGGCGCGCAGGTCCGGGCCGTGTGCTGTCGGCGCTGCTGCTGTCCGCCGGTGTCGGCTGCCTGGCTTTCGCCAGCACCGGCTTGCGGGCCTTGCACTTTGCGCAGCAGGCCTTGCCGCCCGCGCTAAAGGGGCAGGACATCCAGGTCGAGGGCCGCATCGTCGACATGCCCCAACGCGGCGAGTTCGGGCCGCGCTTCGTGCTGCAGGTGACGCAAGCCGACGTCGCCGGCGTGCCGCCGCGCCTGCTGATCTCCTGGTACCACGGGCCGGTCGCACCGGATGAAGGCACCGCGCCCGCACGCACCAGTCCGGTGCTGCGTGCGGGCGAGCAGTGGCGCTTTGTGGTGCGCCTGAAGGCGCCGCAGGGTCTGCGCAATCCGCGCGGATTCGACTACGAGCTGTGGCTGTGGGAGCGCGGCATTCAGGCCACCGGCTCGGTACGCGCCAGGGTGCTGCAGCCGCAGCGGCTGGCACCGGCACCCGCGCCGTCGCTGCAGGGAGCGCGTCAGTCCGTGCGCGATGCCGTGTTCGCGCGGGTGGGGGACGCGGCACCCGCCGGTGTGCTCGCCGGGCTGGCGGTGGGCGACCAGCAGGCGATCACGCAGGCCGACTGGGACGTGTTTCGTGCGACGGGCGTGGCGCACCTCATGAGCATTTCGGGCCTGCATGTGACGATGTTTGCGTGGCTGGCTGCGGCGCTCGTGGGCGCAGCCTGGCGACGCTGCGCGCCCTTGTGCCTGATGTGGCCGGCCCCGCACGCGGCGCTGTTGGGGGGCACCGCGCTGGCCGCGCTGTATGCGGCCTTCAGCGGCGGCGGCATCCCGGCGCAGCGCACGG
>JBIKUT010000197.1:0-4598 GCA_044347465.1 Ramlibacter sp. | reverse complement strand
CAAGGCGGTTTTGCCGGGGCCCAGGATGAACTCCGTCAGGGGCATCTCGCGCCGCAAGATCTTGCCGCCCTCGCGACGCGCCAGATGCACGCGCGCATTGAGAACCAACAAAGCCGGTTGCGAGTCGCCCGCTGGCGAGGCATTGACGATGTTGCCGCCAATGGTGGCTTGCTCGCGAATCTGATCGTCTGCAAACCAGGCGGCGCAGGGCCCGAGCACGGGCGCCAGACGGCGCAGTCGTGCGTCGCGCTCGTACGCCGCGATCGGTGTGGCGGCACCGAGCAGCACGCGCTGCTCGGTGACCGAGATATCGCTCAGCTCGGGAATACGGCTGACGTCCACCATCGCCGGCAGATGCACATCGCCTGCCCGGCCCTCGCGGGCCCACGGCAGCAGGTCGGTGGCGCCTGCCACCAGCCGGGCTCCGGGCACTTGCTCGAGCGCGTCAAACGCCGCCTCGAGCGTGCGCGGCATGAAGTAATGGTCGAACGTCAGCATGGCCGTGCGATCAGCAGCCTTCGGCGTGGCTCATCTTCACCACGACCTTGATCGCGTCGTCGATGCGCTCGCGGGCATAACGCAGCGCGGTCGGCACTTCTTCGAGCGGGAAGGTGTGCGTGTGGATCAGCTTGGCGTCAAAGCGCTTTTGCTTCATCAGCGCAGCGGCACGGTGGGTGGCACTCTTGCCTTCGCCGCGGATGCCGTACAGATAGATGTTGTTGCGCACCAGGTTGGCAACGTCGACCGGCGCCGGCTCGCCCGGGAAGGCGGCCAGGCAGATACGACCGCCGCGACGCAGCATCTTGGACGCGTCGTTGATGGCGTTGAGTGCACCCGAGCACTCGAGCACGTAGTGCGCGCCACCGTTGGTGTACTCGCGCACCTTGGCGACCGCGTCTTCCTTGGTCACGTTGATGGTGTAGTCAGCGCCCAGCTTGCGGCCCATTTCCAGGCGGTTGTCGCGGGTGCCGGTCAGGATGACCTCGGAGGCGCCCAGCGCCTTGGCCACGCCCACGCCCATCAGGCCGATGGGGCCGGGGCCCATCACCACCACCGACTGGCCAGCGATCAGGCCGGCGGTCACGTCCAGGCCGTACATGGCGGTACCGGCGGTGACGATCAGGGTCGCCTCCTCGTCGCTCATGTTGTCGGGCACGTGGGCCAGGGTGTTGATGTTGTTGATGGCGTACTGGGTGAAGCCGCCGTCGGTGGTGAAGCCGTTGGCGCGGTGGCCCTTGTTGACCTCACCGTAGTTCTGGCCGTAGTTCAGGCAGGCCGTGTACATGCCTTCGCGGCAGCGCTCGCAGCGGCCGCAACCGGCGTGCACTTCCACAGTGACGCGGTCACCGATCTTGAACTCGTCCACGCCGGGGCCGAGCTTGACCACGGTGCCCATGTACTCATGGCCAGGGGTGAAGTTCTTGTTGAAGGGCAAGCCGCCCTGGATCATGGCCGGCGGACCCTTGTGGATGATTTCCAGATCGGTTGCGCAGACGGCGATGGCGTCGATGCGCACCAGCACCTCGGCGGCGCCCGGCTGGGGCACCGGCTTGTCAACCAGGGTGATCTGGTCGGGATCGCCCAGGACCCAGGCCTTCATCGTTTTCGGGATGTTGTAGCTGCGCTTGCTCAGGTGCGCGGTGTCGGTCGCTGAATTCATCGTGTCTCCGTCGGTTAGGGTTGGTTTGAATCCTTGGATTTCGTCTCGCCGGCGGGCCGGTCATCCGAACTCCATGACCGGTATTGAACGCGTCTGTAAGAGGGGCCGCAAGGGCTGGCGAGCGCCTTCTTGGACAAATACAAGAGATTCTTGGAATCGTCCAAGTCGGCCCTCGCACCGCACAGTCTCCCCTTATACTCAGCAGTATTAAGGATTAAGTTCATGGCGAACCTGGTCGACTCCGCACAGCCTTCCCCGATCCACACCTACACGATGGTCGAGCGGTCCGACCGCTTGGACTTCGAAATTCGGGGCCAGTCGGTGCGCAGCCCCGTGACCAAGCCGCACCGTCACGAGTACTTCCAGATCTTTGTCAACCAGGCCGGTGCCGCGCCGCACCAGCTCGGTGGCCGGCTCTGCGAGTCGGTGCCGCGTTCGCTGGTCTTTGTACTGCCCTACCGGGTGCATCTGGCGATGGTCGAGCCCGGCACGCGTTATCAGCTGATCAACTTTGCCAGCAACTTCCTGCGCCCCGAGTTCTCGCTCACACCGCTGGCGATGGAAGAGGCCTCCATCACCCAATACCCCGAGCTCACGCCGTTCATCTACCAGGGCTGGGTCGACTTCGTTTTTGATCCCGATGAATTCGCGCACATCGAAGCCCTGCTGCACAGGCTCCAGGTCGCTCACCAGCAACGCACGCTCGGGACGCTCGAGCGCGTGCGCGGCGCGCTGCTCGAGATCATTGGCTTTACCACCGAAAAATTCGCGCCGCAGCTGCAGTCGCTCGCTGAGCAACGTGTCTACCTGCAGGGGCACTCGGACGCCGTACGCCGCGTGATGCGGTTCATTGACGCCCACCTCGAAGACGAACTCTCGCTGGCTGAGGTGGCGGAGGCCGCATTCCTCTCGCCCAATTACCTGTCGCAGCTGCTCAAGAAGCGGACCGGCTTGGCCTTCGTCGACTGGCTCACCGGTCGCCGGATGGACCGCGCACGCGAGCTGCTTGCGCACACCAGCGAGCGTGTGGGCACCGTCGCCCACCAGGTCGGCTTCAGCGACGAGGCCTACTTCACGCGGCGCTTCAAGCAGCGCTTCGGGGTCGCCCCGACCGCCTACCGGCGCTCGATGCAAAAAGCGGGCTGAGGTCGGCCAGAGCGCGTGGGCCCAGGGTTACCAGCGCTTTTTCGGCGCTGCTTTCTGCCCGTCCACTGCGCGTTTGAGCTGCTGGTATTCCTGGCAGCTGGTGCCGCACAGTCGCTCCAGCTCGCCCAGGTGAAAGAGCGCGCGGTCGCGACGGCCCAGAGTGAGCATCAACTCACCGATGTATTCATGCGCACCGCGATGAGCGGGATCCAGCTGTAGGGCGCGCTCATAGGCCGCCTGCGAGGCGGCGTGCTGCCCTGACTGGCGCAGGCTGTAGCCCAGCAGATTGTGGGCATCGGCCTCGTCGGCGTAGACCCGCACATGGGCCTGGAGCAGTTCCACAGCCTGAGTCCATTGCGAGGCCGCGATGGCTGCACGGGCCTCGCGCATCGTGCGCTCCTCCACCGGCGCGTTTCGGTGGGGGACGTCGGCGGCGTTCAGCGGACCCGCCCCGGCGAGCAGGCCCGCGAGCAGGAAGGTTGTGGCCCAAATGGACGCGAGGTGCTTCTGAAATCTCATGGGCAGGAGCCTAGTGCCGCGACGCCCTGCCCCGGGAGCTCGGCTCGCAAGACCCCAGGACACCGTGGGCCGACACGGATTTGTCACAGACGCGGGTCCTACTGACGGCTTTCACCGTCCCGTCCTGCCGGAGCCTGTCATGTCGCACCCCGATCACGAAACCCAATCCAACACCTCCGCCAACCCGCACTTCGAAGACATCCTGGCCCGCGGTCTGGCCAGCCCCGGCCGGCGCATGATCTTGCGCGGTGGGGTGGGCATGGCGGGCCTGGCCATGCTGCCCGGTTGCGCCAGCCTGGCGACCGCGCCGGCCCCGGTCCAAGCCTTGGGCTTTCCTTCCCTCGAGAAAAGCCTGCTGGACGATGTCGTCTTGCCCCCGGGCTACCGCTACAGCGTGCTGCACGCGACCGGCGATGCCCTGGACCCCCAACTGCCGGCCTACTCGAACATCGGCGCCGAGACGGACGACTGGTCCAAGCGCATCGGCGATCACCACGACGCGCTCGACATCTTCTTCATCGATGCAAGCGGCCGCTACACCGAGACCGATACCGGGCGTGCGGTGCTGGTGGTGAACCACGAGAGCTCGGCCGATGCGCATTTCATGCATCCGGCGGGCCAGACCTCCAATGGCGTCAGCGGCAAGAAGTTCACGCAGTTCGGTGACTGGGACCTGGGCGTCAGGCCCGAGCTGGAGGTGCTCAAGGAGATCAATCACCACGGCGTCTCGGTGGTGGAGATCGAGCGCGGCCCCCAGGGTTGGCGCATGAAGGCCGGCTCTGCGCTCAATCGCCGGGTGACGGCGCAGACCCCTGCCCTCATGGCCGGCCCCCGCGCGCATCTGAGCGACATCCGCTCGCAGATGGTCACCCGCTGGGACCCGACGGGCGCCCGGGCCCGCGGCACCCTCAACAACTGCGGCCACGGCAAAACCCCCTGGGGCACCTATCTGGCCTGCGAAGAAAACTGGGCCTTTTACTTCCAGATGACGGCCGGCGGCCAGGCCGTCTCGCCGCGCGACGCGGTGGCGCGTCGCCGCTACGGGCTGCCGGTGGCAGCACCTGCGGCCGGTCAGACGCGCGGCAACAGCCAGGGCTGGCACACCGTTTCCGCCACCGATGACCGGTTTGCGCGCTGGAACCTGGCGACCCTGGGCGCCCAAGCCGATCGCGACTTCCGCCATGAGGCCCAAACCTTTGGCTACAACGTGGAGATGGATCCGCTCAACCCCACGTCCACGCCGGTCAAGCGCGTGGCCATGGGCCGCATGGCG
>JBIKUT010000010.1:0-16510 GCA_044347465.1 Ramlibacter sp. | reverse complement strand
CCGCGAGCACGTCACGCGAGATGGTGCGCGGGTTGGCGTGCATCACATCGCGGGCGCACAGGCCGCGCAGGTCGGCGCCTTTTTCAATGAGGCGGCGCAGGTCGCCGTCGGTGAAGATGCCCAGCACGCGGTCTTGCGCGTCGACGATGGCCGAGGCGCCCAGGCCGGCGCGGCTGATCTCGCGCATCAACTCGGTGAAGGGGGTGTCGGGGCCGACGCGGGGGACGGCCTCGCCGGTGCGCATGACATCGGCCAGGTGGGTGAGCAGCTTGCGGCCCAGGGCGCCGCCGGGGTGCGAGCGCGCGAAATCTTCGGGCCGAAAGCCCCGGGCATCGAGCAGGGCCACTGCGAGGGCATCGCCCAGGGCGACTTGGGCGGTGGTGCTGGCCGTGGGGGCCAGATTGAGGGGGCAGGCCTCTTTCTCGACGCCGCAATCGAGCAGGATGTCGGCATGGCGGCCCAGGGTGGAAGCCGGGTTGCCGGTCATGGCCACCAGGGGCACGCCCTGGCGCTTGAGGACCGGCAAGATGGCGGTGAGCTCGTCGCTTTCGCCGCCATTGGAGATGGCCAGCACGAGGTCGATGGCCTTGATCATGCCCAGGTCGCCGTGGCTGGCCTCGGCCGGGTGCACGAACATGGCCGGGGTGCCGGTGGAGGCCAGGGTGGCGGCGATCTTGCGGCCGATGTGGCCGCTCTTGCCCATGCCGGTGACGACCACACGTCCGCGCACCGCCAGGATGGCCTGGACCGCACGGGCAAAGGCCTCGCCCGTGCGGCCTTTGAGGCCCTGCACGGCGGCGGCTTCGATATCGAAGGTGTCATGGGCCAAGCGCAGGGCGCGCTGGGCATCGAACGACCCTTGCGGGGCGGGGTGCGCGGTCATCCACGCGATTCTACGTAGCCGGGGCGGGGTGCCCGCACGCCACGAAGGCCCTAGGGGCCGGGGCGCGGCCATCAGCGCTTACGATCGGGCCATGTCCACGCTCGAACTCACCCTCCTGTATCTGCTGGCGGCAGTGCTGGGGGTGGTGGCCTGCCGACTGGCCAAGTTGCCACCGATGCTGGGCTATCTGGTGGTGGGGGTGGTGATCGGCCCGAACGCGCTGGGCCTGGCACAAAACTCGGCTGGCGTGAGCCACCTGGCCGAGTTCGGCGTGGTGTTCCTGATGTTCGTGATCGGGCTGGAGTTCAACCTGCCCAAGCTGCGCGCCATGCGCAGCCATGTGTTCGGGCTGGGCCTGTTCCAGGTGGTGATGACGATTGTCCTGACCACGGGCGGCATGCTGGCCCTGGCCTCTTTCGCGCCGCCCGCCTGGCAGGTCAGCTGGCAGACCGCACTGGCCTTGTCCGGGGCGCTGGCCATGAGCAGCACCGCCATCGTGATCAAGCTGATGGCCGAGCGGCTGGAGCTGGAGTCCGAGCACGGCCAACGGGTGATGGGGGTGCTGCTGTTCCAGGATATTGCCGTGGTGCCGCTGCTGGTGCTGATTCCCGCCCTGGGCAGTGCGCCGGACGCCTTGCTGGGGCAGCTCACGCTGGCGCTGTTCAAGGCGGCGGTGCTGATCACCCTGCTGCTGGTGGGCGGGCAGCGGGTGATGCGCTGGTGGCTGACGCTGGTGGCACGGCGCAAGAGCGAAGAACTGTTTGTGCTGAACCTGCTGCTGATCACGCTGGGGCTGGCCTGGCTGACCGAGCTGGCGGGGCTGTCGCTGGCGCTGGGCGCCTTCATCGCCGGCATGCTGATTTCCGAGACCGAATACAAGCACCAGGTGGAGACGGACATCCGGCCGTTTCACGATGTGTTGCTGGGCCTGTTCTTCATCACCATCGGGATGATGCTGGACTGGCGACTGGTGGCCGAACACTGGCTGTTGGTGGTGGTACTGGTGACGCTGCCGGTGTTGTTCAAACTGCTGCTGGTGATGGCCCTCACGCGCGGGCTGGGAGCGTCGACCGGGGTGTCGCTGCGCACCGGCTTGTACCTGGCGCAGGCGGGCGAGTTCGGCATCGTGCTGCTCACGCTCACGCAGGCGAACCGACTGATCGCGCCGGAGCTGTTCAACCCCATCCTGGCCAGCATGGTGCTGTCGATGCTGGCCACGCCCTTCATGATCATGGGCAGCAACGCGATCGTGACGCGACTGGTGGCCAGCGACTGGATGCAGCAATCGCTGGCGATGACCCGCATCGCGCGACGCACGATCAACACCAGCAAGCACGTGATCATCTGCGGCTACGGCCGCTGCGGTCAGAACCTGGCGCGCATGCTTGAACGCGAAGGCATCCCCTACATCGCGCTGGATTTGGATCCCGACCGCGTGCGCCAAGCCGCAGCCGCCGGCGATTCGGTGGTGTTTGGCGACGCGGCGAGGCTGCAAGCGCTGATGGCAGCAGGCTTGGCACGGGCGAGCGCGGTGGTGGTGACGTACCTGGATGTGCCCAGTGCGCTCAAGGTGCTGGATTTGTCACGCACGCACGCGCCCCAGGTGCCGGCCATCGTGCGCACCCAGGACGACCGCGATCTGGAGAAGCTACGCGCCGCCGGCGCGACCGAGGTGGTGCCTGAGGCGCTGGAGGGCTCGCTGATGCTGGCCAGTCACGCGCTGGCGCTGGTGGGCGTGCCGGTGCGACGGGTGCTGCGCATCGTGCAGGAGCTGCGCGAAGAGCGCTACGACCTGCTGCGCGGGTATTTTCATGGCGCCGACGATCCTGAGGGCGACAGCGAAGCCGAGCGTCTGTCCAGCCTGACCCTGCCCCTGGGGTCGCGGGTGGGTGGGCGCGCCCTGGGTAGCCTGGCCCTGCACGCCATGGGCGTGCGCGTGGTGAGCCTGCGGCGCGGCAACGGACATGCGGTGGAGGTGAGTGACGATCTGCTGCTGATGGACGGCGACACGCTGGTGATCAGCGGGCAGGTGGAGCCGCTGGCACGGGCGGAAGAAAAGCTGCTGGGAGGCTAGGGCGTGCAGGCCCCGCGCGGCTATTTGCCGATGCAGAACTTGGAGAAGATCACGCCGAGCAAATCATCGGCGCTGAATTCGCCGGTGATTTCGTTCAGCGCGTTTTGACCCAGACGCAGTTCTTCGGCCAGCAGGTCCAGGGCCAGGGCCTGCGGTGCCAGGAATTCATTCGCGGCCGCCAGGTGTTGTTCGACGCGGCGCAGGGCGTGCACATGGCGCTCACGTGCGAGCCACACGCCTTCGGCCGAGGATTGCCAGCCCGCCACTTCGAGCAACTTCTGGCGTAGCGCCTGCAGCCCCTGGCCGGTGCGCGCAGACAGGGCGATGCTGCCCTCGGGCGCGGGGCCCGCGTGGGCATCGGCCTTGTTCCAGACTTCGATCAGCGCCAGGCTGTTGGGACGCTTGTCGGCCAACAGGCGCTGGATCTGCGCGTCGGCGGCCTGGTAGGCGGGATCGTCGCGGCGCGTCAGATCGTGCAAGAAGACCAAGGCGTCGGCGCGTTCGATTTGCGCCCAGGCGCGCTCGATGCCGATTTTTTCGACGGGGTCGTCGCTGTCTCGCAAACCGGCGGTGTCGATCACATGCACCGGCACGCCTTCGATCTGGATAGCTTGCGTGACCACATCGCGCGTGGTGCCGGCAATGGGCGTGACGATGGCGAGCTCGGCGCCGGCCAGGGCATTGAGCAAGGAGCTCTTGCCCGCATTGGGCTGACCCGCGATGACGACACGGATGCCTTCGCGCAGGAGCGCGCCCTGGCGCGTGCGCTGCATCACGGTCGCCAGTTGCGCGCGCAAGCGATCGAGCTGGCCTTGGGCATCGGTTTGCTTGAGGAAGTCGATTTCTTCTTCGGGGAAGTCGAGCGTGGCTTCGACGCCCATGCGCAGATGAATCAGCGCGTCGCGCAGGGTGTGGATCTCGCGCGAGAACTCGCCGGCCAGCGAGCGGCTCGCGCTGCGCGCGGCGGCTTCGGTGCTGGCGTCGATCAGGTCGGCGATGGCCTCGGCCTGGGCCAGGTCGATCTTGTCATTGAGAAAGGCGCGCTGGGTGAACTCGCCGGGCTGGGCCACGCGCAGGGCGGGCAGGCGCGGCCGACCGGTGGCGGGATCGATCTGCGCGCCGGCCTCCAGGCAACGCGCGAGCAGCAGCTGCAACACCACAGGGCCGCCATGGGCCTGCAGCTCGAGCACGTCTTCGCCGGTGTAGGAGTGCGGCGCCGGGAAGTACAGGGCCAGGCCCTGGTCAATGACGGAGTGATCGTCGGCGCGAAAGGGCAGGTAGGTCGCCTCGCGTGCGCGCAAGCTGCGGCCGCACAGCGCCTGCACCAGCGGCTGCAACTGCGCGCCCGAGATGCGCACGATGCCCACGCCGCCACGTCCGGGCGCGGTGGCGATGGCGGCTATCGGGTCGTGGCGCGAGGCGAGCATGGCGGTGAAGGCGTAGCGGGCTGGGTGGGCGCAGGCCAAGAGGAAAGGGCCGCGAAGCGGCCCTTTTGTTTTTTTACTTGAACTTCGGGATGTTGAATTCCGGTGGCACGCCCATGCGCGTGTTGATCAACCACTGCTGCGCGATCGACAAGACGTTGTTGGTGATCCAGTACAAGACCAGACCCGCCGGGAAGACGAAGAACATGACCGAGAAGATCAGGGGCATGAACCACATCAGCTTGGCCTGCAGGGGATCAGGCGGCACCGGGTTGAGGGCGGTCTGCAGCATGGTGGTCAGGGTCATCACCACCGGCAGGATGTAGAACGGGTCTTTGGCCGAGAGATCCTGGATCCAGCCGATCCAGGGTGCGTGGCGCATCTCGACGCTGGACAAGAGCACCCAGTACAGGGCGATGAACACCGGCACCTGCACCAGGATCGGCAAGCAGCCGCCGATCGGGTTGACCTTTTCTTCGCGATACAGCTTCATCATTTCCTGCTGCATCTGCTGGGGGTTGTCCTTGAGGCGTTCGCGCATGGCCATGACGCGCGGGTTGATGGCCTTCATCTTGGCCATGCTCTCGTAGCCCTTGGCCTGCAACCAGTAGAAGGCGATCTTGATCACCAGCACCAGGCCCATGATGGACCAGCCCCAGTTGCCCAGGAAGCCATGGAGCTTGTCCATCAGCCAGTACAGGGGCTTGGCCAGGATGGTGAGCCAGCCATAGTCTTTGACCAGGTCCAGGCCGGGCGCGACGCGCTCGAGCATTTTTTCTTCTTGAGGGCCGGCGAAGAAGGTGGCGGTGACGGATTGCGAGGCGCCGGGAGCCAGGGCTTCGGGCGGCGTGATCAGGCCGGCGGCGTAGCGGTTGTTCTCGGGCTTGCGCACGAAGAGTTCGCGCTGCACGCCATTGGGCAGGATCCAGGCGCTGGCGAAGTAGTGCTGCACCATCGACACGTAGCCAATGCGCGATTCCTTCTGGAAGTCGGCCTTGTTCTTGTCGATGTCGGTGAATTCGACCTTCTGGAATTTCTTTTCGTCGGTGTAGACCGCCGGGCCGGTGAAGGTGGAATAGAAGGCCGATTCGCCCGGCAGCTTGCTGCCATCGCGCACCAGTTGCAGGTACACGCGCGGCGAGACAGGCTCGGCGCCGGTGTTGACGATCTCGTGCTTGACGGCGACGTCATACGCGCCACGCTGCAGCGTGTAGGTCTTGACCAGCTTGACGCCGTTCTTGGCGGGCGATTCAAAGCGCACCACCAGTTCGTTGGCGCCGGCCTTGAGCTCGCGCTCGGCGCTGGCCGTCATGACGGTGGTGTGATTGGGGAAATCGCCGCCAATCAGGCCACTTTGGGCGACGTAAAAGCGCTGGGGGGTGTCTTCGAGCAGCACGAAGCGGGCGGGGGTTTGCTTGCCGTCGACGGCATCGGCTGCGTGCTGCAGAAACTCAGCGCCGACCACCGAGCCGCCTTCGGTGTCGAAGGTCAGACGCACGACGTCGGTGGTGACGGTAAAGCGCTCGCTCTTGCTGGCGGGCGCAGCGCCTGAGGGCGGCGTGGCGCCGGGGGTGACGGCCGGGGTGGCGCCAGCCGCTTGCGGCACCGCGATGGGCGTGGCCGCGCCCGTCGCAGCGGGGGCAGAGGCGGTGGCGGCCGGCTTGGGCGCGGGGAAGAAGGTGGCGGGGTTGCCGTTGGCGACCTGCCACTGGTCCCAGAGCATCACCATCGAAAAACCAAAAACCACCCAGAGGATGGAGCGGCGGATGTCGTTCATGAGGACTTCTTGGATTGAAGGGGAGACATGAGGCGGGTGAACAGGCGCGGCGGGTGCGCAGGCACCTCGTCGCATCCGCCCGCACACCAGGGATGGCAGCGCGCCAGGCGCGCCACGGTGAAATAGCTGCCGACCCAGGCGCCATGGTCTTGCAGGGCCTGCAAGGCGTAGGCGGAACAGGTGGGCGTGAAGCGGCAAGCCGACCCGAGCCAGGGCGACAGCAGCAGGCGATAGCCCTTGACCAGGCCGATCAGCAGGGCGCGGATCATGGCTTCATCCCGCCAAAAAGCTGCTGCAGCTCGGCGCGCACGGCCTGCTTGAGGGCCGGCGACGTGGCGCTGGTGAACTGCTGGCGATCAAAGCCCGTGCGCAGGCGCACGACATGCGCGGCCACCGGCAGGCGATCTGTGTAGTCCTGGGCCACGGCGTAGATCTGGCGTTTGAGGGTGTTGCGGGTCACGGCGCGGCGCGCCCAGCGCTTGGGGATGACCGCGCCGATCCAGGGCTGGGGCACCGGGAACAAGGGCACGGGCGTGAGCCCCGCGCGTGTCGGTGCCGGCGCGGCGGCATGCAAGGCCAAGCGGTGCAAGACGAAATGCGCGGTGCGCGACACGGTGTCGCCCCCCATGACCGCTTGGAACTGAAGCCGCGTCGTGAGCCGCTGCAGGACCTGACCGTGCGTGGGCAGGGTCATGGCTCAGGCGGCCACAACGTCAAGCAGCCACAAGGTCAGGCCGCCGATCAGGCCGCCAGGCGTTTGCGGCCCTTGGCGCGACGTGCGTTGATGACAGCGCGGCCGCCGCGGGTCTTCATGCGGACCAGAAAGCCGTGGGTACGCGCGCGGCGCACTTTAGAAGGTTGGTAGGTACGTTTCATGTTCGTTCTCGGAAAAACCCACGATTATCGCTCAAATATCAAGCCAGGCAATCCGCAAGCCCCTGATTTTCTGGGGATCGCGGCACAAGGGGGCTGTCGCAGCGGATTGTGGACAAGTTCTTGATAAGTTACACTGGCCCGTCGACGATGAAGAACAATATCCACACAAGAGACGGGCGCCGATGACCGAAGGTCTGCATCACAGCCTGTCCGGCGGCGCAGGAGAAGGCCTCTGGCTGGCCTGCGCCGAGCAATTGGCCCAGGAACTGCCCGAGCAGCAGTTCAACACCTGGATCAAACCCCTGAGCGCCCAGGTCTCTGACGACCTCTCGCGGGTCACCCTGTTTGTGGCCAACCGGTTCAAGCTGGACTGGGTACGGGCCCAGTACGCCGGCCGGATTTCGGCCCTGCTGGAGAAGCTCTCGGGCCAATCCATGCAACTGGAGTTGGTGCTTGCTCACCGGGAAGCCCCCGTCCGTACGTATGTGAGTCCGACGCCCGCTGAGAGCCCTGCGGCCTCCGAGGGGGTGGATTCAGCCGACGACAACGCCGCCAACAGCTTCAAGACCCGCCTGAACACCGCGCTGACCTTTGACACCCTGGTCGAAGGCACAGCCAACCGCATGGCCCGCGCGGCGGCCATGCACGTGGCCAGCACGCCGGGTCAGTTGTACAACCCCCTGTTCATTTACGGCGGGGTCGGCCTGGGCAAGACCCACCTGGTGCATGCGGTGGGCAACCGGCTGCTGGCGGATCGGCCGAACGCGAAAGTTCTCTACATTAAGGCCTACCAGCGCAAGACCTTTGATCAATTCAAGGAGCGTTACCACTCCCTGGATTTGCTGCTGATTGACGACGTGCAGTTCTTTGCCAACAAGGACCGCACCCAGGAAGAGTTCTTCAATGCCTTCGAGGCCCTGCTGGCCAAGAAGTCGCACATCGTGATGACCAGCGACACCTATCCCAAGGGCCTGGCCGACATCCACGAGCGCCTGATTTCGCGCTTCGATTCGGGTCTGACGGTGGCGATTGAGCCGCCCGAGCTGGAAATGCGGGTGGCGATCTTGATCAACAAGGCGCGCAGCGAAGGCGCCGAGATGCCCGAGGAAGTGGCCTTTTTCGTGGCCAAGAACGTGCGCTCCAACGTGCGCGAGCTCGAAGGCGCGCTGCGCAAGATCTTGGCGTATTCACGCTTCAATCAGAAAGAAGTGTCGATCCAGCTGGCCCGCGAGGCCCTGCGCGATCTGCTCTCCATCCAGAACCGGCAGATCAGCGTGGAAAACATCCAAAAGACGGTGGCCGACTACTACAAGATCAAGGTCGCCGACATGTACAGCAAGAAGCGGCCCGCCTCGATCGCCCGCCCGCGCCAGATTGCCATGTACCTGGCCAAGGAACTGACCCAGAAAAGCCTGCCCGAGATCGGCGAGCTGTTTGGCGGTCGCGACCACACCACGGTGCTCCATGCGGTGCGCAAGATCGGCGGCGAGCGTCAGCAGCTGACCGAGTTGAACCAGCAGCTGCATGTGCTGGAACAGACGCTCAAAGGCTGACCCAGAACAACCATGGGGATAATTTTTGAACAAGCACCCTGTTATCCACAGAACGAGGCAATTGCGGCGGGTTATCCCCTTTGGCGTGACAGCCGCGAAGCAGGGGTGCACACAGCATTCAAAAGGCGCTAAGTGGCTGTGAAACAAGAGAAAATAGCGGTTGTCCACACGAGGCAGCGCCCTCTACTAGCTACTACTAATCTTAAATAAAGAATTCAAAAGAGAAGAGGCAGAAATGATCGTCCTGAAGTCAACGCAAGACCAGGTGCTGTCGGTGCTCCAATCGGTGGCCGGTATCGTCGAGCGCCGGCACACGCTGCCGGTGCTGGCCAATGTGCTGATACGCAAGACCGGCGATTCGGTGCAGCTGACGACAAGCGATCTGGAAATCCAGATCCGCACCACCGCCGAACTCGGTGGCGACAACGGCAACTTCACGTCCACGGTGGGCGCGCGCAAGCTGATCGACATCCTGCGCACCATGCCGGCCGATCAGACCGTGAGCCTGGAGTCCACCCAGAACAAGCTGGTGCTCAAAGGTGGCAAGAGCCGCTTCACCTTGCAGACGCTGCCCGCTGAAGATTTTCCGCTGGTGCAAGAAGCACCCAGCTTCGGGCCCACATTCAGCGTGCCGCAAAAGACGCTCAAGGACCTCATGAGCCAGGTGTCCTTTGCGATGGCGGTGCATGACATTCGCTATTACCTCAACGGCATCTTGTTTGTCGCCGAAGGCAAGCAGCTGTCGCTGGTGGCCACCGATGGCCACCGCCTGGCCTATGCCAGCGCCACGCTCGATGTCGAGGTGCCGCGCCAAGAAGTGATCTTGCCTCGCAAGACGGTGCTCGAGCTGCAGCGTCTGCTGTCGGATGCTGAAGGCGCGATCGAGATGCGCTTTGCCAGCAACCAGGCCAAGTTCAGCTTCGATGGCATGGAGTTCGTGACCAAACTGGTCGAGGGCAAGTTCCCCGACTACAACCGCGTCATTCCCAAGAACCATCGCAACTACATCACCCTGGGCCGTGCGCCCTTGCTGGCGTGCTTGCAACGCACCGCGATCTTGACCTCCGAGAAGTTCAAGGGCGTACGCCTGAATGTCGAACCGGGCCTGCTGCGTGTGGCGTCCAACAACGCCGAGCAGGAAGAAGCAGTGGACGAGCTCGACATCGATTACAGCGGCGACGCGATCGAGATCGGCTTTAACGTCACCTACCTGATCGACGCCTTGTCCAACATGAGCCAGGAGATGGTGAAGCTCGAATTGCAAGACTCGAACAATTCCGCGCTCCTGACTAATCCCGAAAACAATGCCTTTAAGTACGTGGTGATGCCGATGCGCATTTGAGGTGGGGACGCCGCCCCCGGCGTCGCTCCTCAGCCCTCTCAGCCCGTCGCCCGCGACGGGTTGCGTCATTCAAGAGACACGTCAAAGCCACTCTATGTCCGAAGAAAACACGCAAGCTGACCCTTTCAACAGCGGGCAAGCCAGCTCGAATTTCCAGCCCACCATCGATCCGCATCAGGCGGGCGCGAGCGAAGGCTATGGCGAGAGCGCGATCCAGATCCTGGAGGGACTGGAGGCTGTGCGCAAGCGCCCGGGCATGTACATCGGCGATACGTCGGATGGCACCGGCTTGCATCACCTGGTGTTTGAAGTGGTGGACAACTCGATTGACGAAGCACTGGCCGGCCATTGCGATGACATCGTGGTGACCATCCACACCGACAACTCCATCAGCGTGGTGGACAACGGGCGCGGCATTCCCACCGGCATCAAGATGGACGACAAGCACGAGCCCAAGCGCTCGGCCGCCGAGATCGCCCTGACCGAGTTGCATGCGGGCGGCAAGTTCAACCAGAACAGCTACAAGGTCTCGGGCGGCTTGCACGGCGTGGGCGTGTCCTGCGTGAACGCGCTCTCGAAGATGCTGCGCCTGACGGTGCGTCGCGAGGGCAAGGTGCATGTGCTGGAATTCAGCAGGGGCTTTGTCCAGAACCGCATCGTCGAGAAGGTCGACGGCGTCGAGGTCTCGCCCATGAAGGTGATCGGCGACACCGACAAGCGTGGCACCGAGGTGCACTTTCTGCCGGACACCGAGATCTTTCGCGAGAACCACGACTTTCACTACGAGATCCTGTCCAAGCGCCTGCGCGAGCTGAGCTTCTTGAACAACGGCGTGGCGATCAAGCTGGTCGACGAGCGCACGGGCAAGCACGATGATTTTTCGGGCACCGGTGGTGTCAAGGGCTTTGTTGATTTCATCAACAAGGGCAAGACGGTCTTGCACCCGAATGTGTTTCACGCGATCGGGGATCGCCAGAGCGACCAGAACACCAACATCGGTGTCGAAGTGGCGATGCAATGGAACAGCGGCTACAACGAGCAGGTGCTGTGCTTCACCAACAACATCCCGCAGCGCGATGGCGGCACGCACCTGACCGGGCTGCGCGCGGCGATGACGCGCGTGATCAACAAGTACATCGACGACAACGAGCTGGCCAAGAAGGCCAAGGTGGAAGTGACGGGCGATGACATGCGCGAAGGCCTGACCTGCGTGCTGTCGGTGAAGGTGCCTGAGCCCAAGTTCTCCAGCCAGACCAAGGACAAGCTGGTGTCCAGCGAGGTGCGTGGGCCGGTGGAAGACGTGGTGGCGCGCACGCTCAATGACTTTTTGCAAGAGCGCCCCAACGACGCCAAGATCATCGTCGGCAAGATCATCGAAGCGGCGAAGGCCCGCGAGGCGGCACGCAAGGCCCGTGAGATGACGCGCCGCAAGGGTGTGCTCGATGGCATGGGCCTGCCGGGCAAGCTGGCGGATTGCCAGGAGAAAGATCCGGCGATGTGCGAGATCTACATCGTCGAGGGCGACTCCGCCGGCGGCTCGGCCAAGCAAGGGCGCGATCGCAAGTTTCAGGCGATCCTGCCGCTGCGCGGCAAGATCTTGAACGTGGAGAAGGCGCGCTACGAGAAGTTGCTCACGAGCAACGAGATCCTGACCCTGATCACGGCGCTGGGCACCGGTATCGGCAAGGCCGGTGGCGGTGCGGGCAGTGGTGGGGCCGACGACTTCGATGTGGCCAAGCTGCGCTATCACCGCATCATCATCATGACCGACGCCGACGTGGACGGCGCCCACATCCGCACGCTGCTGCTCACGTTCTTCTACCGTCAGATGCCCGAGCTGGTCGAGCGCGGTCACATCTACATCGCGCAGCCGCCCCTGTACAAGGTCAAGGCGGGCAAAGAGGAGCTTTACCTCAAGGACGGCAGCGAGCTCGATTCTTTCTTGCTGCGCGTGGCCTTGAATGGCGCCAGCGTGCACACCGGCGGCGCGACGCCCACCACGATGGCCGGCGAGACCCTGGCCGAACTGGCGCGCAAGCACCAGGTGGCCGAACAGGTGATCCATCGCCTCTCGGGCTTCATGGACGCCGAGGCGCTGCGCGCGGTGGCCGATGGCGTACGCCTGAACCTGGACACCGTGGCCGAGGCCGAAGTGAGCGCGCAGGCGCTGCAGGCGCGCTTGCAAGAGATCGATCGACTGACCAATGCGGCGCCGGCCGAAGTAGCGGGCGAGTTTGATGTGCGCAGTGACAAGCCGATTCTTCGCATCAGCCGCCGTCACCATGGCAACGTCAAGAGCAGCGTGATCACCCAAGACTTTGTGCATGGCGCCGATTACCGGGCGCTGGCCGAAGCGGCCGACACTTTCCGTGGCCTGCTGCATGAGGGCGCGATGGTGCGTCGCGGCGAGGGCGAGCGCCAGAAGGAAGAAAAGGTGGGCGACTTCCGCGAGGCCATGCACTGGCTGATTGGCGAGGCCGAGCGCGCCACCGCGCGTCAGCGATACAAAGGCCTGGGCGAGATGAACCCCGAGCAGCTGTGGGAAACCACCATGGACCCGACGGTGCGTCGCCTGCTGCGGGTGCAGATCGACGACGCGATCGAGGCCGATCGTGTGTTCACCATGCTGATGGGAGATGAGGTCGAGCCGCGGCGCGACTTCATCGAGACCAACGCGCTGCGTGCAGCGAATATCGACGTGTGATGGACGACTGAGCGCGAAGGCGCATTCACCGGAGGCGAGTGGCGATGGAGTACGACGGCTTGCGATTTGGTTCAGGTCAGCGCGGGGATCACAACGCGCTCGACGATTTCGTGCGGGGCGCCGGTGTTTACACCGCGGATATCCAGGTGGCGGGCCAGTTGCATGCCTGCTTTGTACGCAGTCCCTTCGCCGCCGCGCGCATCGTGCGTCTAGAGACGGCGCAAGCGAGCGCCTTGCCCGGTGTGCACGCGGTGATCACCGGCGAGCAGTTGGCACAGGCGGGCCTGGGCAAGATCATGCCGCTGGCGATTTTCAATGGCCGTGACGGCCAACCCATGGTGCAGGCGGGCATCCCCGTGCTGGCGTATCCCGAAGTGCGTCATGTGGGCGAGGCGGTGGCGCTGGTGGTGGCCGACGATGCGGAAACCGCCCAGAGCGCCGCCGAACTGGTGGAGGTCGAGTGGGAGGCGCAGGACTGCGTGACCGATCCGCTGCGCGCCATCGAGCCTGCGGCGGTGCGGGTGCATGAAGCGTGCGCGTCGAACATCGCCCTCGATTGGGAAGACGGCGATCTGGCGGCTTCGCAGGCCGCGTTTGCGAACGCCCATCATGTGGCGAGCGTGGACCTGGCCGATCCGCCCATGACGGCCTGTGCGCTCGAGCCCAAGGCGGCCCTGGCGCAGTGGGATGAGGCGAGTCAGCGCATGACCCTGGTGGCCAGCACCCAGGGCGTGATGCTGGTGCGCAAGATCCTGGCCGAACATGTGTTCAAGCTTGCGCCCGAGCAGGTGCGGGTGATCACGCCGAATGTGGGCGGTGGCTTTGGCGTCAAGGCCCAGACCTATCCTGAGTACGCGGCGATCTTGTATGCCAGTCGCTTGCTGCGCCGGCCCGTGAAGTGGACGGCCACGCGCCTGGAGAGTTTTCTGTGCGACACCCACAGCCGCAATTCCACGCTGCGTGCGCGCATGGCCTTCGATGCGCAAGGAAAGATCCTGGGCGTGCAGGCCGATGTGGTGGTGGGCATCGGGGCCTACACCTCGACTTACGTCGGCATCATCGCCACCAACAACTTGAAGAACTGCTTGTCGAGCGTGTATCGGATTCCGTCGATCCACATGCGCTCGCGGCTGGCCTTCACGCACATGATGCCGCACGGCCCCTACCGCGGCGCCGGTCGCCCGGAGGCGATCTACATGCTCGAGCGGCTGCTCGATACCGCGGCCCCCGCGCTGGGGATGGACCGTATCGCGCTGCGGCGCCTGAACATGATCCCGCCCAGCGCCATGCCGTATGCCGCGCCCAATGGCCAGGTCTATGACAGCGGCGAGTTCGAGGCGGTGATGGACCAGGCCCTGGCCTTGTCCGAGTGGTCGACGTTTGAGGCGCGCCGCTTGGCCAGTGCGCAGGCGGGCAAGCTGCGAGGCATCGGCGTGTGCTCATTCCTGGAAGTGGCCGGTGGCATCTTGGAGGAGCCGGCGGACCTGCGGTTCTCTGTCGACGGCACGGTGAGCATTCACCTGGGCGCGCAAGATATCGGGCAGGGGCATTTGTCCACCTATCCGGCCTTGGTGGCGCGGCGCCTGGGCATCGATGTGGGGCGTGTGCGCCTGGTCGCCGGTGACAGCGACCAGACGCCCGGTCTGGTGGCGACGGTGGCTTCGCGATCGACCATGATGGCTGGCAGTGCCACCGCCATGGCCTGCGACGAGGCGGTGCGTCGCGGCACCTTGCTGGCGGCCCACGAGCTGGAGGTGTCGCCGCTGGACATCGAATTTGTCGGCGGCGATTTTCGGGTGCGGGGCACCGATCGCAAGATCGGTTTGCTGGAGCTGCCTGCGCGGCTCGCGCAGGGCCTGGGGGGCCCCGCCGACCTGCCGGCATCCTTGAGCAACGTGGCCAAGTTTGTCTCGCCCACCATGAGCTTTCCCAATGGCTGCCATGTGTGTGAGGTCGAGGTCGATCCGGACACGGGTGTGGTCAGCGTGGTGCGCTACACCGCGGTCGATGATGTGGGCGTGGTGCTCAATCCCGCGGTGGTCGACGGCCAGGTGATCGGCGGCGTGGCCCAGGGGCTGGGGCAGGTGCTGGGCGAGCGGCTTCAGTACGACGGACAGGGGCAGTTGCTCAGCGCGTCGTTCATGGACTATCCGATGCCGCGCGCCGACATGCTGCCGCCGATCACGCTGGGCCACCACGAGGTGCCTTGCCGCAACAACCCGCTGGGGGTCAAGGGCGCAGGCGAGTCGGGCGTGGCGGGTTCACTGCCCGCGGGCGTCAATGCGATCTTGCATGCCCTGTCGTATCGGGGCGTGGCCGCGATGGACATGCCGTTCACGCCCGACCGCGTCTGGACCGCCCTGACGCAGACCGCTTAGCGTCCGCCGGACACGTCGATCAGCGCGCCGTGCACGTAGCTGGATTCGGCGGAACACAAGAAGGCCACGACATCGGCCACCTCTTGGGGCTGGCCGGCACGGCCGATCGGAACCGTGGGCCCGACCCGCGCCAGCATCTCCTGGCCGCCATGGGCTTCGTGGATGTCGGTGAGGATCAAGCCGGGGCGCACCGCGTTCACGCGGATACCGTGGGCCGGTAGTTCCTTGCCCAGCGCGATGGTGAAGCTGTCGATCGCGCCCTTGGACGCCGCGTAATGCGACTCCATCGGCAAGCCGCCGTGGCGCGCCGCCGCCGACGACATGTTCACCACCACGCCACCAGACCCGCCCCGCTGTTTGGACATGCGCCGCGCCGCCTCCTGCGTGCACAGGAAAGCGCCGACCACGTTGGCATCAAACACCGCGCGCAGCAGGCTCACGTCCAGATCGAGGATGGAGTGCTGCCCGCCCACGATGCCCGCGTTGTTCACCAGCGCATCGATGCGCCCGAAATGGCGGTCGATCTCACCGAACAGGCTGCGCACCCGGGCCGCATCGGCGCTGTCGGACTTGACGGCCAGGGCGCGGCGGCCTTGGGCTTGCACCAAGGCCACGGTCTCGGCGGCCGCTGCGTCGTTGGAGACATAGGTCAGGCACACGTCCCAGCCCCGGCGCGCCAGGGTGTGGCAGATGGCACGTCCGATGCCGCGGCTGGCACCGGTGACGAGCGCGACCGGGGCGTTCAAAACCGCACCTTGGCCGCGCCCTTGAGTTGCAGGATTTGGCGTGCCTCATCGGGCGTGGCCACCTGCAGGCCCAGGCCTTCGATGATCGAGCGCGCCCGCGCCACCTGCTCGGCGTTGCTCTTGGCCAGCGTGCCGGCCCCCAGCCAGAGGCTGTCTTCCAGGCCCACGCGCACGTTGCCGCCCATGGCCGCCGACATGGCGGCGATGCGCAGCTGGTGCTTGCCAGAGCCCAGCACCGACCATTGGTAGTCCTTGCCGAAAAGACGATCCGCCGTGCGACGCATGTGCTGCACGTCTTCCGGGTGGGTACCGATGCCGCCCAGGATGCCGAACACCGATTGCACGAAGAACGGCGGCTTGATCAGCCCCCGCTCCGCGAAGTGGGCCAGGTTGTACAGGTGGCCGATGTCGTAGCACTCGAACTCGAAGCGCGTCTCGTTCTGGGCGCATTGGGCCAGCGCGTACTCGATGTCCTTGAAGGTGTTGCGAAAGATCAGGTCGCGGCTGTTCTCCAGGTGCTGGCGCTCCCAGTCGTGCTTGAAATCCTTGAAGCGATTGAGCATCGGAAACAGCGCGAAGTTGAACGAGCCCATGTTCAGGGACGCCACTTCGGGTGCGAATTTCATCGAGGGCTGGATCCGCTCGTCGATGGTCATGAAGGGCGAGCCGCCGCTGGTGAGGTTCAGGACGGCATTCGTGCGCGCCTTGATCTGCGGCAGGAACTTGGCGAAGGCCTCGGGCGACTGGTCCGGC
>JBIKUT010000196.1:0-4695 GCA_044347465.1 Ramlibacter sp. | reverse complement strand
ACATGGGAAGGCTCCGGAAGTTGAAAGCGATGCGGCGCGCAAGGGGCGCGCGTCCCGAGGGCCAAGCAGCCGGCTTGGGTGGGGGTGGGTGTGGCGGCTGCGGGCCATGGGGAGGGTGTGGGGGTGGCCGAATTCGGCGTGGGAATTCGGCTAAATTGCGGTCGATTGTAGGCGGCCGCGGCCCTGCGCGCCGCCCTTGGAACCTGAAAGCTTGGAATGCCTCACCGCACTGTTTTTTTCATCTCCGACGGCACCGGCATCACTGCCGAAACCTTCGGCAACGCGATCCTGGCGCAGTTCGAGATGCAGCCGCGACATGTGCGGCTGCCCTTTGTCGATTCAGCGGACAAGGCCCACCAGGCGGTGCGGCAGGTCAATCAGACCGCCGCCACCGAGGGGCGACGGCCCATCGTCTTTACCACCTTGGTGAACATGGAGGTGCTGGAGATCATCCGCACAGGGTGCCAAGCCATGATCCTGGACATGTTCGGCACCTTCGTGCAGCCCCTGGAGATCGAGCTGGAGATGAAGTCGAGCCACCGGGTCGGGCGCTTCTCGGATGCCAGCAAGAGCCAGGCCTATCACGACCGAATCGAGGCGATCAATTTCAGCCTGGCGCACGACGACGGCCAAAGCAACCGCGATCTGGCCTCGGCCGACGTGGTGCTGGTGGGGGTGAGCCGCAGCGGCAAGACACCGACCTCGCTGTACCTGGCCATGCAGTACGGCCTGAAGGCCGCCAACTACCCCCTGATTCCCGAGGATTTCGAGCGCCAGCAGCTGCCGCCGGCGCTGGTGCCCTATCGCAGCAAGCTTTTTGGCCTGACCATCCAGCCCGAGCGGCTGGCGGAGATCCGCCACGAGCGGCGGCCCAACTCCCGCTACGCCGCCCTGGACAACTGCCGCATGGAGGTGAGCGAGGCCGAGGCCATGATGCGTCGGGCGGGCATCCGCTGGCTGTCCACGACGACCAAGTCGATCGAGGAGATCGCCACCACCATCTTGCAAGAGCTGCGGCCCGAGCGGCTCGTGTACTGAGGCCCGCGCGCCTGGGCGCCTCGGCGGGCCGTCAATAGAGGAAATAAATCGCTCGATTTGTTTTAATTAAGTTGATCAATTTAAGGGGTAACCCTAACATTCCTTTCGTTCGCAAATCTGCCAACGCCATACGAAAGGAAACGCCCCATGTCCCTGATCAACACCCAAGTTCCCGCCTTCACGGCCACCGCTTTTCACAACGGCCAGTTCGTCCCGGTCACCGAGCAGTCCTTGCGTGGCAAGTGGTCCGTCGTCGTTTTCTACCCCGCCGACTTCACCTTCGTCTGCCCCACCGAGCTGGGCGACCTGGCCGACCACTACGGCGAGTTCCAGAAACTGGGCGTCGAGGTGTACGGCGTGTCCACCGACACCCATTTCACCCACAAGGCCTGGCATGACAGCTCGGACACCATCGCCAAGGTGCGCTATCCCCTGATCGGTGACCCCAACCACCAACTGGCCCGCTTCTTCGAAGTGCTGATCACCGAGGGCGAGGACGCCGGTCTGGCCTGACCTACACGGACCGCGCCACGGGCGCGCGCCACACCGTGCCTCTGGAAGGCGTGTTCGTGCAGATCGGCTTGGTGCCCAACACGGACTGGCTCAAGGGGACGCTGGCGCTGTCACCGCACGGCGAGATCGTGGTGGACGCCCGGGGCCAGACCTCGATCCCCGGCGTGTTTGCCGCGGGCGATGCGACCACCGTGCCGTTCAAGCAGATCATCATCGCCGCAGGAGAAGGTGCGAAGGCGGCGCTGAGTGCCTTCGATCATCTGATCCGCACACCGGCGCGTGAGGTCGAGGCCGAGCGCGAGGCCGTTGCAGCCTGAGCACGCATGACGAAGTAACAGCACGCACAGGACCTTCGACGAGGGGCCACGGACGCACGCCCTCGCGTGAGAATGAAAGGCCCACTTGTCGGAGGATCCATGCAAGGCGACCCCAAAACCATTCACCACCTGCAGGCCCAGCTGCGCAACGAGCTGACGATCACCAGCCAGTACCGCCTGCATCACCACATCCTGCAGCACTGGGGCCTCGAAACGCTGGCCCGACGCGAACACGACGAGTCGGTCGGTGAGATGGAGCACGCGGACAGGCTGATGGCTCGCATCCTCACGCTCGGGGGCATGCCGCAACTGCAGGAACTGGGCAAGTTGATGGGGGGCCAGGATGTCCCGCAAATTCTCGACTGCGACCTGCGGGGCGAGCACGCCGCGCAAATCACGCTCAAGGAAGGCATCGCGCACTGCGAGGTGGCGCGCGACTACGTCTCGAGGCAACTGCTGCTGGACCTGCTGCAAGACACCGAGGGGCAGATCGCCTACCTGGAAACCCAGTTGGACCTGATTAACAAGGTCGGCCTGCCCAATTTCCTGCAGTCGCAGCTGGGGGCGGCGCCCGCCTGACGCGCACGTAAACTGGGCGATCCCGAGTCATCGCCCCACCTCCTTGCCCGCGCCCCGCTCACTTTTCGCGATCACTGCCTGCGTGGTGCTGCTGCACGCCGTGGCCCTGTGGGCCCTGTACGCGGGCCTGCAGCGCCGCGCAGCGGAGCCCCCCGTTGCGATGATGCGGGTGGCTGACGTGTCGCCACCGAGGCCCGCGCCCCCCGCGCCGACGCTGACGCCCGCAGCGCGCCAAACCGACGCGCGCCCGGCGCAGTCGAGGGCCGACGTCGCGCAGGCACCGGCCCCGGTTCTGCCATCGGCGGCGCCGGCGCCGGCCGATGCCCTTGCGAGCCGGGGCTCGCCCCCTGTGACGGCGCTGGCGGCGGCGCCCGCGGCGGCCGCCGCGCCAGGCGTCAACCCAGGGGCTGCGTCAGCGACCTTGGGCTCGACGACGGCGGCTGCGCCCTCGCGCGTCGAGGCGCCGTCCAGCGAGGCCGTCCACCTGCGCAACCCCAGGCCGGCCTACCCGATTCAGAGCCGGCGTCTGGGCGAGCAAGGTCAGGTCGTCCTGCGCGTGCTGGTGGGGGAAGATGGCGCGGCCCAGAGAGCCCAGGTGCAGCAAACGAGCGGCTACGACCGCCTGGATCGGGCGGCATTGGCCACGGTGCTGACCTGGCGCTATGTCCCGGGCAAGCGCGGCGGCGTGCCCGAAGCCATGTGGTTCGATGTCCCGATCCAGTTCGTGCTGGAGTGAGACGGCCCCGGCGTGACCGCCGGGTGGTCGGTCAAAGCCCGATGGCGGCGATGCCGGCGCGGGCGATCTGGGCGTCTTCGTTGGACTTGACACCGCTCACGCCCACGGCGCCCAGGCAGGTGCCGTCCTTCATGATCGGGACGCCGCCTTCGAGCATGCCGCGGATGTCGGGCGCGCTCAGGAACGAGATCCGGCCACCGTTAATGACCTCTTCGTAAATACGGGATTCACGCTGGCCCAGGGCGGAGGTGTGCGCCTTGGCAGGAGCAATATGGGCGGAGACCGGCGCCGCGCCGTCCAGGCGCTGCAGCCACAGCAGGTGGCCGCCGGCATCGACGATGGCGATGGTCACGGCCCATTTATTTTTCAAAGCCTCGGCTTCGGCGGCGGCGGCGATGGCCTTGACGTCGGCCAGTTCAAGCAAATGTGTGGATTTCATAAGGGTTAAGCATAGCCGGCACTGGCCCTGCGCCCGGGATGCGCCCTAGAATGACCCCGACCCGAGTTCAATCTCGTCCCAAGGAGAGCTGTCATGACTGACCCCGTACAAACCCTCGATTACGGCACCGCCCTGCCCGCGCAGCAACGCAATCGCGTCCTGCGCAACACCTACTGGCTGCTGGCCCTGAGCCTGCTGCCCACCGTGCTGGGCGCCTGGTTGGGCGTGGCCACAGGTATCACCCGTAGCCTCTCGGGCGGCGTGGGTCTGATCGTGTTCCTGGTGGGCGCCTTCGGCTTCCTGTACGCCATCGAGAAAACCAAGAACTCGGCAGCCGGTGTGCCGGTGCTTCTGGGTTTCACCTTCTTCATGGGGTTGATGCTCTCGCGCATGATCGCGATGGTGCTGGGCTTCTCCAACGGCGCCAGCCTGGTGATGACGGCGTTTGCCGGCACCGCGGGCGTGTTCTTCGTGATGGCCAGCCTGGCCACGGTGATCAAGCGCGATCTCTCCGGCATGGGCAAGTTCCTGTTCGTCGGCGCGATGGTGGTGATGATCGGCAGCATCATCAACGTGTTCGTCGGCTCGAGCATCGGCATGCTGGTGATCAGCGTGTTGGTGATCGGCATCTTCAGCGCCTACATGCTGTATGACCTCAAGCAGATCATCGACGGCGGCGAGACCAACTACATCTCGGCCACCCTGGCCCTGTACCTGGATATCTTCAACGTGTTCCAAGGCCTGCTGGCGCTGCTGGGTCTGACCAGCGGGAACAACGACTGAAACCGGTCTTGCGGTTCAAACACTAGGGGGCCTTCGGGCCCCCTTTGCATGGTGGGCTGTCTCGTTGGCGTTGCAACGCGGCGGGCTTGGCTTCGTTGACGCTGCAACGCTCGGTGCGCGCGGGGCGGGCCCGGGGGCTTCAAGTGCGGGGGCCCTTCGGGCTGCCTTGCGGTGCTCGGTCGCTGGGGGCACGCGCGACAACTCGCCCTGCGGGCTCAGACACGTCGCGCTTTCCACCCCCATCGCCCTGCGCTCCTCAGCCCCGCACAGGCGCCCCCGAACCCACCCCA
>JBIKUT010000195.1:0-4710 GCA_044347465.1 Ramlibacter sp. | reverse complement strand
TGGTCTGCCCCTTCGCCAAGGGCGGTAAGGTGGGCCTGTTCGGTGGTGCCGGTGTGGGCAAGACCGTGAACATGATGGAGTTGATCAACAATATCGCCAAGGCCCACTCCGGTCTGTCGGTGTTCGCTGGCGTGGGTGAGCGTACCCGCGAGGGCAACGACTTCTATCACGAGATGGCTGACTCCGGCGTCGTGAAGCTGGACAACCTGCCTGAATCCAAAGTGGCCATGGTGTACGGCCAGATGAACGAGCCCCCGGGCAACCGTCTGCGCGTGGCGCTGACCGGCCTGACCATCGCCGAGTCCTTCCGTGACGAAGGCCGTGACGTGCTGTTCTTCGTGGACAACATCTACCGCTACACGCTGGCCGGTACCGAAGTGTCCGCGCTGCTGGGTCGTATGCCTTCCGCCGTGGGCTACCAGCCGACGCTGGCCGAAGAAATGGGTCGCCTGCAGGAGCGCATCACTTCCACCAAGGTCGGCTCGATCACCTCGATCCAGGCCGTGTACGTGCCCGCGGACGACCTGACCGACCCGTCGCCTGCCACCACCTTCGCCCACCTGGACTCCACCGTGGTGCTCTCGCGTGACATCGCTGCGCTGGGTATCTACCCCGCGGTGGACCCGCTGGACTCCACCAGCCGCCAGCTGGATCCGCTGGTCGTCGGTGAAGAGCACTACAGCGTGGCGCGCGCCGTGCAGGGCACGCTGCAGCGCTACAAAGAGCTGCGCGACATCATCGCGATTCTGGGCATGGACGAACTTGCGCCGGAAGACAAGCTGGCCGTGGCCCGCGCCCGCAAGATCCAGCGTTTCCTGTCGCAGCCTTTCCACGTGGCCGAGGTGTTCACCGGTTCGCCCGGCAAGTACGTGCCCCTGGCCGAAACCATCCGTGGTTTCAAGATGATCTCCAACGGCGAGTGCGACCACTTGCCCGAGCAGGCCTTCTACATGGTCGGCACCATCGACGAGGCCTTCGAGAAGGCCAAGAAACTCGCAGCGGGTTGATGAATCACCCCCGAAGCGCCTGCGGCGCTTCCCCCTCAAGGGGGCGTCACCCGCGGCCCGGCAAAGCCGGTTCCGCGGTGACCTCCGAATGACTGCCCTGCGCAGTGGAGATTTGAGATGAATACGATTCGTGTGGAAGTGGTCAGCGCTGAGGAGAGCATCTTCTCGGGCGAGGCGCGCTTCGTGGCGCTGCCCGGCGAAGCCGGCGAGCTGGGGATCTATCCCCGCCACACGCCGCTGATCACGCGTATCCGGCCGGGTTCGGTGCGCATCGAGAAGGCCGACGGCTCCGAGGAATTTGTCTTCGTGGCCGGTGGCGTGCTCGAGGTGCAGCCCAATCTCGTCACCGTGCTGTCTGACACCGCCATCCGCGGCAAGGACCTCGACGAAGAGAAAGCCAACGAGGCGCGCCGCGCCGCCGAAGAGGCGGTGAAGAACGCCAAGAGCGAGATCGACCTGGCCAAGGCCCAGTCCGAGCTGGCCGTCATGGCCGCCCAGCTGGCGGCGCTGCGCAAGTACCGCCAAAAGCGTTGAACAAGAAGCGCTAAAAACCGCGCACTGGCCCCGCTCGAAAGAGCGGGGCTTTTTTCTTTTTGGGCCTTAGAGCGGCCCCACGCCCGGCACGTCCGGCAACTCGTTGGGATTGGCCTGACCGGGCGCCAGGGGAAAGTGCTGCTCGAGCAAGGTGGATACCTGCTCGATGGCCTGCTGCAAGCCCCGCTCAAACTGCCCCTGACCAAAGGCCTCGCCCATGCGCGCCACGAGCGCCTCCCAGGTGGCCTGTGGCACCTTGCGCATCACGCCGCGATCGGCCACCAACTCGATCGCGTTGTCCGCCATCAAGAGGTAGATCAGAACCCCGTTGTTGTGTTCGGTGTCCCACACACGCAGCTTGCCAAACAGGGCGACTGCCCGCTCGCGCGCCGTGGTGCCACGCCACACGGCGCGCCAGGGCAGGCCGGTTTCGATGTGGAGGCAGATCTCGCCGCTGTGCCGCTGCTCGCTGGCCGCGACCTGCGCTTGCAGCGACGCGAGCACCTTTGCGGGCAGCGTGCGGCGCAGGTCGGCATCGTCGACCCACCGATGTCTCAAAAGTCTTCGCAGTCTGGCGAGCATCACCACCGCCCCGAGGCGCCACCGCCTCCGAAATCGCCTCCGCCACCGGAGCGAAAGCCGCCGCCACCCCAACTGCCACCGCCACGCCCCCATCCCCCCGAGGTACCGCCCCAGCCGCCATAGCCACCATAGCGACCGATGTGCCGCCCCAGCGGGGCCAGACCCAGCAGCGACAGTACGCCACCGAGCAGCACCGCGATCACCGCAATCAGGAGGCTGGAGGTCACGAGCCAGGCCAAGGCCCCGGTGCCCACGCCGGTGATCAAGGAGCCCAGGCGTCGACCGAAGATGCCGCGCAGGACAGCGGCCGCCACCGGCACGGCGACAAACAGAAACACGGCGAAGTCATTGAGGTTGATGTTCAGGCCTTCGCTAGCACGCCGCACCGGCGCAGGCAAGGCCTCGCCACGCACCAGCGCGGAGATGCGTTGCGCGCCGGCTTCCAGGCCGGCGCCGTAGTCGCCCTGCCGGAACGCCGGCGTGAGGGCCTCGTCAATGATCATCTTGGCCGCCAGATCCGGGATCGCGCCCTCCAGCGTCTTGGCCACTTCGATGCGCACGGCGCGGTCATCGCGCGCGACCACCAGCAACACGCCATCGCCCACACCGCGCCGGCCGATCTTCCAGGCATTGCCCACGCGGTTGGCATAGGCGGCGATGTCTTCGGGCGCGGTGGTGGCGACGATCAGGAAGGCCACCTGCGCGCCCTTTTCGCGCTCGAGGGCGGCGAGCTGGTCTTCGATCCGCGTGCGCGCGCTGGCATCGAGCAGATTGACGGTGTCCACCACCCGGGCGGACAGGGCCGGCACCGGCTGCAGGCCCGCAGCCTGGGCCCAGGCGCTGCCTGTGAAGGCCACCAGGGCGAGCAGCAGGCTAAGGGCCGCTGCCCGCGTTCGATCAAGCAGGGTGTTCACCGCACACCCGCCTCATTTTTTAGGCGCGCTGAAATCGACCGGCGGCGGCGCCGAGATTTGGGCCTCGTTCTGCACGGTGAAATTCGGCTTGGGCTGGTAGCTAAAGACCATGGCGGTCAGATTGCTCGGGAAGCTGCGCGCGAGCACGTTGTAGTCCTGCACGGCTTGGATGTAGCGGTTGCGGGCCACCGTGATGCGGTTCTCGGTGCCTTCGAGCTGCACGCGCAAATCGCGAAAGCCCTGATTGGCTTTCAGATCGGGGTAGCGCTCGCTGACCACCAGCAGGCGAATGAGGGCCGAGGACAGCTCGCCCTGGGCCTGTTGGAAACGTTGGAAGGCCTGGGGGTCATTGAGCGTTTCGGGGGTGACCTGCATCGCGGTAGCCTTGGCCCGCGCCTCAACCACGCGGGTCAGCGTGTCTTGCTCGAAGGCGGCCTCGCCCTTGACGGTGGCCACCAGATTGGGCACCAGGTCGGCGCGGCGCTGGTACTGGTTCAGGACTTCGCTCCAGGCCGAACGGGTCTGTTCGTCCAGGCGTTGGAAGTCGTTGTAGCCGCAGCCGGTGAGGGTCAGGGTGACGGCGAGCAGGGCAAGCCAGCGTTTCATGGGGCGGATCTCCGAGGCGGACGGGAACGGGGAAATTAGCACACCCCGGGCTACAGCCTGAGGTCTGTATCCGACATGGCGATTCCCGGCAAAATCGCAAGTCTCATGCGCAAGAACAAACTTCAGGCAGCCAACCTCGAGGGCCACGCCGACGAGGTCGAAGCGGCCTTTTACGAAGCGCTGCAAAACGGCGACATCGACAAGCTCATGGCCTGCTGGGCCGACGAGGATGACATCGTCTGCGTCCACCCCGGCGGCCCGCGCGTCGTCGGCGCTGCGGCCATTCGGGCCACCTTCGAGGCCATGTTCGCCAATGGCACGGTGCGGGCCTGGCCCGAGCAGCGTCGCAAGGTCGAGGCGGTGGGCAGCGCCGTGCACCACCTGGTCGAGCGCGTGGAGGTGCTCACACCGGCGGGGCCGCGCCAGGCCTGGGTGGTGGCCACCAACGTTTATCTCAAGACCGCGCAGGGGTGGCGCCTGGTGGCCCACCATGCCAGCCCCGGCAGTGCCACCGAGGTGCCCGAGATCGTGGACACGCCGCAGGTGCTGCATTGAGCGCGCTCCACTCGCTCTGAAGACCGATGCAGTACCAAGCACCCTGGTGGTTGCCAGGCGGCAATCTGCAGACGATTTGGTCCGCGCTATGTGCCCGCCCGAGCCAGGGTGGGCCGATTGCCTACCGCCGCGAGCGCTGGACCACACCGGATGGTGATTTTGTCGATGCCGATTGGCTCGATGCCCCGGTTGCGCCTCCCGCAGGGAACGACACGCCCCTGCTGGTGATGTTCCATGGCCTGGAAGGCTCCTCGCGCAGCGGGTATGCGCTGGCCTTCGCCGACCTGGCGCGTGAGCGCGGGCTGCGCTTTGTCGTGCCGCACTTTCGGGGCTGCAGCGGCGAGATGAATCGGGCGCCGCGCGCCTACCACTCGGGCGATCACGAAGAGATCGGCTGGATCCTCGCGCGATTACGTGCGCAGCATGTGGGGCCGGTGTGGGCGGTGGGTGTTTCGCTGGGCGGTAATGCGCTGATGCGATGGGCCGCGCATGCAGGTGACACGGCGACGCGC
>JBIKUT010000194.1:0-4714 GCA_044347465.1 Ramlibacter sp. | reverse complement strand
CGATCAGGGAGGTGAAATCGCCGATCAGAAAGATGACGGTGTGCCCCAGATCCTGCAACTGGCGCATCTTGTTCAACACCACGGTGTGGCCCACGTGGATGTCCGGCGCCGTCGGGTCCAGGCCCAGCTTGATCCGCAGCGGCACGCCCGTGGCCTCGGCCCTGACCAGCTTGCGCTCCCACTCGGCCCGGGGCAGCAGTTCCTCGCAGCCGCGCAGGGACACGGCCATGGCCGCCCGCACGCCGTCGGAGACGGTAGTGCTTTGGACTTCATTGGCTTGATTCATAAGGCTTTTTTAACGTTGGCTCAGCGGGCGCGCGGGTATACTGCCCCATCTTTACGGAAGCGACGATTCTAGTTCGGGCCCCTTCATGCGCCCGCGGTGGACGCGTCTTTCCTGATCTCTGGAACCGCTTTTGAACCACCGACTCCTGGCTGCCTGTGCGCCCCTGGCGACGCAGGCACTCCAAATGATCAAGCGCCACCCCAAGCGCCTGACCGCCCTGCTGGCCGTTGTGCTGCTGGGGGGAGGCGGGGGTGCGTTCGCCGTGGCGTCGTTGGCCCCTGATATTTCCGACGTGGCGGTGCGCGATGTGGTCGAAGTGGTCGAGCCCGCCACCCTGGCGCAGCAGATCGAAGCCCTCGATGCCCGGGCGCTGCGTCTGTTTCGTTCCGACACCATCCGTGCCACCGACACGGTCGAAGCCCTGTTCACCCGCCTGGGCCTGAGCGACGCCGCTGCCGCCGCCTTTGTGCGCAACGACCGCGATTTCCGCGCCCAGGTCATGGGCCGCGCCGGCCGCCTGGTGAGCGCGGAGGCCAATGCCCAGCATGGTCTGGAGCGCCTCACCGCCCGCTGGGCCCCCGACAACGACGGCGAATTCCGTCGCCTCGTGATCCAACGCGGCCCTGATGGCCGTTTCAGCACCCGCGTCGAGCGCGCGCCCCTGACCGCCTCCACCCGCCTGGGCAGCGGCACCATCCGCAGTTCGCTGTTCGCCGCCGTCGACGAGGCCCGTCTGCCCGACGATGTGGCGGTGCAGGTGGCCGACATCCTGGGCGGCCGGGTCGACTTCCACCGCGGCCTGCGCAAGGGCGATCGCTTCAGCGTGGTCTACGAAGCCCTCGAGGCCGATGGCGAGCCCATGCGCACCGGGCGCGTGATGTCCGTCGAGTTCATCAACAACGGCAAGTCGCACACCGCCTTGTGGTTCCAAGAGGCCGGCAAGAAGGGGGGCTACTACAGCCTCGACGGCAAGAGCCTGCAAAGCGCCTACCTCACCTCGCCCATGCAGTTCTCGCGCGTGACCAGCGGCTTCGCCATGCGCTTTCACCCCATTCATCAGACCTGGCGCGCCCACCTGGGCGTGGACTACGGCGCTCCTGTGGGCACGCCAGTGCGCACCGTGGGCGATGGCGTGGTCGACTTCGCCGGCGTGCAGGGCGGCTTTGGCAATGTGGTCATCATCCGCCACAACGGCAGCGACACCACGGTCTACGCCCACCTGAGTCGCATCGATGTGCGCAAGGGCCAGGGCGTGAGCCAGGGCCAACGCGTAGGCGCCGTCGGCGCCACGGGCTGGGCCACCGGCCCGCACCTGCACTTTGAATTCCGCGTCAACGGTCGCCACCAGGATCCGTTGACGGTGGCCCGCCGCAGTGAAGGCCAGTCGCTCACCGCCGAATCGCGCCCCGCCTTCGACCGCCTGGCCGGCGCCACGCGCGTGAAGCTGGCCGCTGCCGCCAGCGTGGCCACCGTGGCCCGCGTCGAATAAGCCCTGCACGCGTGGCCGGCGGCCTGTACATCGGCCTGATGTCCGGCACCTCGCTGGACGGTGTCGATGGCGTCATCGCCGATTTTGAATCGCCCTCGCCTCGCATCCTGGGACACGCCAGCGCCCCCTTTGCGCCCGAGCTGCGTGCCGAGTTGCTGGCGCTCAATGCCTCCGGCCAGGACGAACTGCACCGCGCTGCGCTCGCCGCCAATGCGCTGATGCGGGTCTACGCCCAGGTGGTCACCTCCCTGCTCGATCACAGCGGGCTAACCGCAGCCCAGGTGCGGGCCATCGGCGCGCACGGCCAGACGGTGCGCCATCGCCCGCAGGCCTTTGATGGCACCGGCTACACGATTCAGTTGTGCCAACCGGCCTTGCTGGCCGAACTCACGGGCATCGATGTGGTGGCTGACTTTCGCAGCCGCGACGTAGCGGCCGGCGGACAAGGCGCGCCGCTGGCCCCCTTCTTTCACCGCGCCTGGTTTGGCCAGCCGGGTCAGGCCCTGGGCCTGCTTAATGTCGGCGGCATCGCCAACCTCACGGTCTTGCACGCCGACGGTACGCAACAGGGCTGGGACTGCGGCCCGGGCAACGCGCTGATGGACGGCTGGTGCCAGCGCCATCAGGGCGCAGCGTATGACGACCAGGGGGCTTGGGCGGCGAGCGGCACGGCGTCGCAAGCCCTGCTCGCGCAGCTACTGGCCGAGCCGTATTTCTCAGCGGCGCCACCCAAAAGCACGGGCCGCGATCTGTTCCACCTGGCGTGGCTGGAATCGCACCTGACTGCGCATGCAGCGTCGCAACCCAAGGGCGCCGCGCCGCTGGCTCCGGTCGATGTGCAAGCGACGCTGGCCGACGTCACCGCGCGCAGCTGCGCCGACGACATGCGCCGTCACGCGCCCGGGGTGACACGTCTGATGGTGTGTGGAGGGGGCGCTTTCAACACGCACCTGATGCGCCGCCTGGCGGACCTGCTGCCAGGCGTGCAGGTGATGTCCAGCGACGCGGCGGGCCTGCCGCCCCTGCAGGTGGAGGCTGCGGCCTTCGCCTGGCTGGCGCGCCAGGCCATCCTGCGCGAAAAACTCCAGCTTCAAAGCACCACGGGCGCCCGAGGCGCCCGTGTGTTGGGGGGGATCTACCCGGCTTAGGCCGAGAAGCTCGAGCCGCAGCCGCAGGTGGTGGTGGCGTTGGGGTTCTTGATCACGAACTGCGCGCCCTGCAAGTCTTCCTTGTAGTCGATCTCGGCGCCGACCAAATACTGGTAGCTCATGGCGTCGATCAGCAGCGACACGCCGTTCTTGGTCATGACGGTGTCGTCGTCGTTGGTGATCTCGTCGAAGGTGAAGCCGTACTGGAAACCCGAGCAGCCACCGCCTTGCACGAAGACACGCAATTTGAGTTCGGGATTGCCTTCTTCGGCGATCAGGTCCGCCACCTTGGCCGCCGCGCTGTCGGTGAACAGCAAGGGGGCGGGCATGTCGGTCTGGATGTCGTTGGCGACTGCGCTCATGGGAATATCCTTGTGAAAGACTCCACTATTCTAGGGCATTCAGGGCTTTGACAAGCCCTGGACCGGGTTTCCCGGACAGGCGAGTAAGGGCATTCGGCCCACCCCCCAAAAAAAAACAAAGCCGCGCGGGCAGAACCAGCGCGGCTTTGGGCCGGGACAGCGTGCGGATTAGCGCTTGCTGAACTGCTTGCGGCGGCGAGCGGAGTGCAGGCCGACCTTCTTACGTTCGACTTCGCGGGCGTCGCGGGTGACGAAGCCGGCAGCCGACAGGGCGGGCTTGAGGGCTGCGTCGTAGTCGATCAGGGCACGGGTGATGCCGTGACGGGCAGCGCCGGCCTGGCCGGATTCACCGCCGCCGTGAACGTTGATCTGAATGTCAAACGTCTCGACGTGGTTGGTCAGCACCAGGGGCTGCTTGGCGATCATGATCGACGTCTCACGGCCGAAGAACACCTGAATGTCCTTGCCGTTGATCGTGATCTTGCCGCTGCCTTTTTTCAGAAACACGCGGGCGACGCTCGATTTGCGACGGCCGGTGCCATTGTTCCATTCACCAATCATGTCGGCTCCTTAGATCTCGAGCGGCTTGGGCTGCTGCGCGGTGTGGGGGTGCTCGGCACCGCCATACACCTTGAGCTTCTTGATCATGGCGTAGCCCAGAGGACCCTTGGGCAGCATGCCCTTGACGGCCTTCTCGAGCGCGCGGCCAGGGTGTTTGGCCTGCATGTCGCGGAAGTTGGTCTCGTAGATACCGCCCGGGAAACCGGAGTGGCGGAAGTACTTCTTGTTCAGCTCTTTCGTGCCAGTGACACGGAGCTTGGAAGCGTTGATGACGACAATGAAGTCGCCGGTATCGACGTGAGGCGTGTAAATGGCCTTGTGTTTGCCGCGCAAACGGAGGGCTGCTTCGCTGGCAATCCGTCCGAGCACCTTGTCGGTGGCGTCAATCACAAACCACTCGTGCGTCACGTCAGCGGGTTTTGCGCTGAACGTTTTGGTCATGAGTTTTCTCTTCAAAAGAAGGGGTTTGGCGGGTCCTTTTCCACGGTCGGTGTCTCTCTTTTGGAGACCTCTTAGGTGGGGTTTCAGGCTGCCCCCATCAACATGTTCCGGGAACTGCCTTATCTGCCGCGGGACCACAAGGCGCTGCAGAGCCCTCGATTATACGAAGTTTTGGCTCTACGGCACAGGGGGGTGCCAGGGGCGGCTACCATCCCCCCATGTTCAGTTATCGGCACGCCTTCCACGCCGGCAACCACGCCGACGTGCTCAAACACCTGGTGCTGATTGCCACCCTGCGGCACCTGACCCAGAAACCCACCCCCCTGATGGCGGTGGACACCCACGCCGGCGCGGGGGTGTACCGGCTCGATGGCGACCAGGCCGAGACCTCAGGCGAGGCCCAGGACGGCATCGTCAAGCTGCTGGC
>JBIKUT010000193.1:0-4729 GCA_044347465.1 Ramlibacter sp. | reverse complement strand
TGGCGCGGGGGATGCGCTGGAAGACGCGGCGGGGGCGGCTGTGGGCGCCGGCGTCGCAGCCACGCCAGCCGGCAGGTACAGGTCACCCTTCTGGCCGCAGGCTGAAAGCGCGAACGCACCGGCCATGGTCAGGGCGCTGACTAGAATCGATCGGAACAAAGCAGACATCGAAGAATTGTAATGACCGATCTGGAGTATCTGGACCACGCCGAGGCCGTGCTGCGAAGCGTGGAGGCCTGCTGCGACCGCCTCAACGAGGACACCGACACCGACATCGACGCCCAGCGCGTGGGTGGCATGGTGACGCTGGTGTTTGAAAACCGCAGCCAGATCGTGGTCAATCTGCAAAAGCCCCTGCACGAAATCTGGTTGGCCGCGCGCTGCGGCGGGTTCCACTACCGCTTTGACGGCGCCCGCTGGATGGACACCAAGGGACACGGCGAGTTCTTCGAGCACCTCACGCGCTGTGCCACCGAGCAGGCGGGCCAGCCCCTGGCCTTTAGCGCGCAGTAAACGCGCGCTGTTTCAGTTCCGGAACAAGTCCAGGATGCTGCGTCGTTCATCGGCCGGCGGCATCGCGCGCACGGCGGGCTTGTCGCTGCTGCCGCCGACGCTGGTCACCCCCGCACCGCGCGCGTACTCGTTGTAGTACCACTCGCCGCTCAGACTGACCACACCCTCGGGCGCAGCGGGCTCGAACACCGGCACGCCGCGCAGCGCGGTCTCCATGAACGCGATCCACACCGGTAGGCTCAGACCGCCGCCGGTCTCGCGGTCACCCAGCGAGCGCGGCGTGTCGTATCCCATCCAGACCACCGCCGCCACCGTGGGGTGAAAGCCGGCGAACCAGGTGTCGATGGCGTCGTTGGTGGTGCCAGTCTTGCCATACAGGTCGACCCGTTTGAGTTCGACTTGCGCGCGCGCCGCGGTGCCCGATCGGGTGATCTCCTGCAGCAGGCGGTTCATGATGAAGGCGTTGCGCGGATCGACCGCGCGCACTGCGTCGGCCGGCTTGGGCGGCGTGGTTTCCACCAAGGGCTTGCCACGCTGGTCGGTGATGCGGCTGATCACCCAGGGGTTGACGCGGTAGCCGCCGTTGGCGAACACCGCGTAGCCCGTGGCCATCTGCATCGGCGTCACCGAGCCCGCGCCCAGCGCCATGGTCAGGTAGGGCGGGTGCTTGTCGGCCTCGAAGCCAAAGCGCGTGATCCAGTCTTGCGCGTTTTGCGCGCCCACCGCCTGAAGGATGCGGATCGACACCATGTTCTTGGACTTGGCCAATGCGGTGTGCAGCGGCATCGGCCCCTCGAACTTGCCGTCGTAGTTCTTGGGCTCCCAAGGCGAGCCACCGGTGACGCTGGCGTCGAAAAACAGCGGCGCGTCGTTGACCATGGTGGCCGGCGTGAAGCCTTTTTCCAGAGCCGCCGAGTAGATGAAGGGCTTGAACGACGACCCCGGCTGACGCCAGGCCTGCGTCACGTGGTTGAACTTGTTCTTGTTGAAATCGAAGCCACCGACCAGGGCCAGGACGCTGCCATCGCGCGGGTCCAGGGCCACGAAGGCGCCTTCGACTTCCGGCAGCTGGGTGATCTCCCAGCCCATGGCCTGCTTGACCACGCGCACCACCGCGCCGCGCCGGATCTTGATCTTGGGCGGCGCCTTGTCCGACAGGCCCGACTGGGCGGGCTTCAGACCCGCGCCCGTGATCTCGATTTGCTCGCCGTTTTGGCGCACGACGCGTACGCGCTTGGGGTCGGCCTCCAAGACCACGGCCGACATCACATCGCCGTTGTCCGGACGATCGCTGAGAGCGTCGTCGACCGCTTCGTCCAGGTCTTTGGCACTGATGTTCAGGGGCAGGTCGATGAACTGCTCGGGGCCGCGGTAGATCTGGCGGCGCTCGTAATCCATGATGCCCTTGCGCAGGGCCTTGTAGGCGGCCTCCTGCTGGTCGGCCTTGATCGTGGTGTAGACGTTCAGACCGCGGGTGTAGGTCTCGTCGCCGTACTGCGCGTACACCAGCTGGCGTACGGTCTCGGCCACGTACTCGGCATGCGTGCGCAGCGCGTCGGCGGCGGTGCGGATCTTGAGCTCCTCGCGCTTGGCCTGCGTGGCTTGCGCGGGGGTGATGAAGTTGTTCTCCTCCATCCGCTCGATGATGTAGAGCTGCCGCGACCGCGCGCGCTTGGGGTTGTTGATCGGGTTGTAGGCCGAGGGCGCCTTGGGCAGGCCGGCCAGCATGGCCGCCTCGGCGATGCTCAGATCCTTCATGGGCTTGCCGTAATAGGCTTCGGACGCCGCCGCAAAGCCGTAAGCGCGATTGCCCAGGAAGATCTGGTTCATGTAGATCTCAAGGATCTGGTCCTTGGTGAGCATGTGCTCGAGCTTGAAGGTCAGCAACACCTCGTAGAGCTTGCGGGTGAAGGTCTTCTCGGTGGTGAGGTAGACGTTGCGCGCCACCTGCATGGTGATGGTCGAGGCGCCCTGGCTTTTGGCGCGACCCAGGTTGGCCAGCGCCGCGCGCAGCAGACCGCGGTAATCGACGCCGCTGTGTTGATAAAAGCGCGCGTCTTCGATGGCCAGCACCGCGTCCTTCATCACTTTGGGAATCTCGGCGATCGGCGTGAGGTTGCGGCGCTCTTCGCCGAACTCGCCAATCATCACGCCCTCGGCCGAAAACACCCGCAGCGGCAGCTTGGGCCGGTAGGACTGGAGATCCGAGATGTCAGGCAGGTTGGGGTAGGCCACCGACAGGGCCACCGCCACGATGATGACCACGCTGACCACCGCTGCAGCGGTCAGGCCGAAGGCCCAGAGCAAAGCCTTGACCAAGGCCTGACGGATTCCCCCAGGCCGCGGGCGTGGGGGAGCGGGTGACTTCTCGGATTCGGGCGGCGTGTCGGTGGGCATGGGCGCAGAGGGGGGACGAGCCAGGATTATCCGGGGCAAATTTTGTGAGCGAACGCAACTGTCTGCAGTATCATGAGTAGTTATTTGGTATTCAAAAAACCGGTCAACCGGTTGCAGGGGGCGGCGTGTTTTCTTCAACAGGACTGGGGTTCGGGCGCGTTGCTGCGCCGCTGCTGGGCATCGACATCAGCGCGTCCAGCGTCAAGCTGGTCGAGCTCGGACGCGGCCGGCGTGACGGCTTCGTGCTCGAGCGTTGCGCCCTCGAGCCCCTAGACAGCGGCTGCATCAACGAAGGCAACGTCGACAATTTCGACGCCGTCGCCGACGCCATGCGTCATGTGGTGCGGCGCAGCGGCACCCGCACCCGCCAGGTCGCACTGGCCCTGCCGGCCTCCGCCGTCATCACCAAAAAGATCGCCCTGCCCGCCGGCCTGTCGCCCAGCGCGCTCGAGGCCCAGGTCCAGGCCGAGGCCAGCCAGTACATCCCCTTCTCCCTCGATGAAGTCAGCCTCGACTTCTGCCTCATGGGGCCCAGCGGCGACTCGCAGACCGAGGTCGATGTCCTGATCGCTGCCTCGCGCAAGGAAAAGGTCCAGGATCGCCAGGGCTTGGCCGAAGCCGCCGGCCTGCGGCCCGTCATTCTCGACATCGAGTCCTACGCCTCGCGTCGGGCTGCCAGCCGTCTGATCGACAGCCTGCCCGGCGAAGGCTCGCATCCCATGGTGGCGCTCTTGGAGGTCGGCGCCTTCTCCACGGGCATGCAGGTGCTTCACGGTGGCGCGGTGGTGTATGACCGCGATCAGGCCTTTGGCGGCGCCCAACTCACGCAGCAGATCGCCCGCACCTATGGCTACGCGCCCGACGAATCCGAGCGTCGCAAGCGCCGGGGCGACTTGCCCGATGACGCCGGCGCCGCCGTCATCCAGCCCTTTGTGGCCAGCCTCGCCCAGGAAATCGCGCGCGCCCTGCAGTTCTTTTTCACCAGCACGCCCCATCACCGCGTCGATGCCGTGTTGCTGGCTGGGGGCAGCGCAGGCCTGCCGGGCCTGCCTCAGGCCGTGGCGCGTCTGACGTCCTTCCCTTGCAGCCTGGTCAATCCTTTCGAGGGCATGGGCACCGCCAGTGCCCTTACCCCCGAAAAGCTGCGCAGTCAGGCGCCGTCTTATCTCACCGCTTGTGGCCTGGCCATGCGCCGGTTTCTGTCGTGATCCTCATCAACCTATTGCCCCATCGCGAAGCCGCGCGCAAGCGCCGCCGCGAGCACTTCTTGTTCATGCTGGCCCTGTCGGTCGCATCGGGTGCTGTGGTGGCGGGCGCGGTCTACCTCGCACAGGCTGCCGCCGTCGCCGCCCAGCGCGAACGCAACGACATCCTGGGGTCCGAGATTCGGCGCCTAGACAGCCAGATCAAGGACATCAGCCACCTGCGCCAAGAGATCGCCGCCCTGCGCGCACGCCAGCAGGCGGTCGAGGACTTGCAGGCCGACCGCAACATGCCGGTCCACCTGCTGCGCGAACTGGTCGAGCAATTGCCGGATGGCATCTACCTCACCGGCTTGCGTCAAGACCCGCAGGTCGTGGTCCTGCAGGGCGTGGCGCAATCCAATGAGCGGGTCTCCGAGATGCTGCGCAACCTCGGGCATCGCAGCGTCTGGCTGGCCCAGCCCGAACTCGTCGAGATCGTGGCGAGCAGCGTGAACCTGGGGCCCCGCGAGCAGCGCCGTGTCGCCAACTTTCAGGTCCGCGTGCGTCTGGTGCGCGCGGGCGAGACCGCCTCACCGGGCCGACCCTGATCCCCATGACCTCAACCGACACACAGG
>JBIKUT010000009.1:0-16731 GCA_044347465.1 Ramlibacter sp. | reverse complement strand
CCCTGGATGCAGCGCTCTGGACCTTTTCTGCCCACGACTTCGTGCCGCACGGCCTGGCCGATGCCCTGCCGCCCCGCCTTCTGGCGCGCACGCCCATCGTGCTGGCGCCATCGGCGCAGGCGGCGCCGCACCGGGAGGTGCTGGTCAACCTGCACGAGGCGGTCCCGCAGGGCTTTGAAGGGTTTGAGCGATTGATCGAGCTGGTCTCTCAGGACGAAGCCCCCTTGCGTAGCGCGCGGGTGCGCTGGAAGCACTATGCCGACCGCGGCTACGCCCTGACCAAGGTCGATCAGAAGGATGTCGTCGCATGAAGGACGCTGGCCCGCCGCGTTTCGTTCCCATCCTGACCGAGGTGGTCAAGTCCAAGTCACCGGGAGCTGCCGAGTCCGATCCGGCAGCCCTGGCGCCGCCCGCATCGATACCGGCACCTGCCAGCGAAAGGGCGGCCGCGGCACCCCCAACCGTGCCCGAGGATGAACTGGCTCGTCGGGTGCTCGAGCGCGTCCTTCTCGAGCTCGAGCCCCTGGTGCTGGATGCGCTGCGCACCGTGCAGGTGCAGCAAGCCCGCACCCTGGAGGTGATGGTGCGCGCCGAGCTGGCGACGCGGGTGGCTCGTCTGGTCAGCGAATCTCTGGTGGCTCGCTCACGGGACTGAGGCAGCCCCTGGAATTCACTTAGCCCTTTGCGTTTTCCGGGTTCCATTCGTCGATTACAGTTGTTGCGCGTCCCGCCGCAAAAGGCGCCCCACCTTTTTACCCCCTGGAGAAACCTCGCATGAAGACCTCACTGAAAATGACCGTTCTGGCCGGTGCCGTTTTGATCGCCGGTACCAGCTACGCGCAAGACCTCGTGGTCAAGATTGGCCACGTGGCCCCCACCTCCGGCGCCATCGCCCACCTGGGCAAAGACAACGAGAACGGGGCCCGCATGGCCATCGAAGAACTCAATGCCAAGGGCGTCACCATCGGTGGCAAGAAGGTCAAGCTCGAACTGATCGCCGAAGACGACGCAGCCGATCCCAAGCAGGGCACCGCCGCTGCCCAGAAGTTGGTCGACCAAAAGGTCAACGGCGTCGTGGGTCACCTGAACTCCGGCACCTCGATCCCGGCCTCCACCATCTACAGCAACGCGGGCATCCCCCAGATCTCGCCGTCCGCCACCAACCCCAAGTTCACCCGCCAGGGCCTGAAGACCACCTTCCGCGTGGTGGCCGATGACGTGCACCTGGGCGGCACCCTGGGCAAATACGCCGTCAAGGACCTCAAGGGCAAGAACATCGCCATCGTCGACGACCGCACCGCCTACGGCCAGGGCGTCGCCGACGAATTCGAGAAGGCCGTGAAGTCCGCCGGCGGCAAGATCGCCGGCCGCGAATTCACCACCGACAAGTCGACCGACTTCATGGCCATCCTCACCACCCTCAAGGGCAAGAAGCCTGATGTGGTGTTCTTCGGCGGCATGGATGCCGTGGCTGGCCCGATGCTCAAGCAGATGAAGTCGCTGGGCATCAACGCCAAGTTCATGGGCGGCGACGGCATCTGCACCTCCGAGCTGGCCAAGCTGGCGGGCGACGCCATGGCCGACGGCCAAGTGGTGTGTGCCGAGGCCGGCGGCGTCGAGGGCGCTCAGAAGAAAGATCTGGAGGCCTTCAACGCCAAGTTCAAGGCCAAGTACAACGCTGACGTGCAGGTGTACGCCCCCTACGTGTACGACGCCGTCAACGTGATGGTGGCTGCCATGGTCAAGGCCAACTCGGCTGACCCCAAGGTCTACCTGCCCGTGCTGGCCAAGACCACCGGCCACAAGGGCGTGACCGGCACCATCTCCTTCGACCCCAAGGGTGACATCAAGAACGGCGCGCTGACCCTGTACACCTACAAGGCTGGCAAGCGCGACGCCATCGCGGTCGTGCGCTGAGATCGTCGTTGCGCCCTGCACAAGCCGCCCCGCGTGGGCGGCTTTTTTGTGCGGGAGTGGGGAGGATATGGACTGCTACAATCGCCGGCTCCGGAGAGGTGGATGAGCGGTTTAAGTCGCACGCCTGGAAAGCGTGTGAGGGTTAATAGCCCTCCGCGGGTTCGAATCCCGCCCTCTCCGCCAGACAGTCAGTAACCAAGCGCCTTACGGGCGCTTTTTTGTTTCTACCCACCAATTTACCCGCCAATCAACTTGCGGTTAGATGTGCACGCATCTCGTCTAAGTACCGTCACTTCGCGCGCCTGGGGTGGATGGAGCCGCTGACTCGCGGTTCTCTGTTTTTCCAGCGGCCGTCTTGCCCAAGAAGGCGCTTGAGTTGGGTCTCAAGATGGATTGACGCCTTTTCGGCGGATGTCCTTGCTCGGGTAAACCCTGCCACTTTGGGGGAGTGCTGGGGCGCTCAAGCGCCCCAATGCGATACAAAATAACGGGAATCCCCGCTGTTTTTGTTACACAATGCGGGCCGCTTGCTCACCCAAGGAGCCTGTCATGGCGCTCGATGACCTGAAGACGCTTCGCTTTGCCCAAGAGGGGGCCATTGCGCGGCTGACCCTGAATCGCCCGGACAAGCTCAATGCCTTCAACGGCGCCATGCATGCCGAGTTGCGCGAGGTGCTGGACGCCTTGCAGCAAGGGCAGGGCGATCTGGCGCGCGCGCGGGTGCTGGTGATCGGCGCCGCAGGCAAGGGCTTTTGCGCGGGCCAAGACCTGGCCGATCCGGCGGTGGCGTTTCAAGCGGGCGAACCGCCGCCCTCGCTGGGCGCCGTGGTCGAGCGTGACTACGCGCCGCTGATCGAGCGATTGATGCAGCTTCGCGTGCCCACAGTGGCCAGGGTGCAGGGCATCGCCGCCGGGGCGGGCGCCAGTCTGGCGCTGGCCTGCGACATGGTGCTGGCCGCCGAATCCGCCGCGTTCATGTTGCCTTTTGCCAAGATCGGTCTGATCCCCGACACCGGCGCCTCCTGGGCCGTCCCCCAGCGGGTGGGGCTGGCGCGGGCGATGGGGCTGGCGCTGACCGGCCACAAACTCGCCGCAGCCAAGGCCGCCCAGTGGGGCCTGATCTGGGAGTGTCATCCCGATGACCAACTGACCGGCGCGGTCAACGCCCTGTGCGCGCAGCTGGTGCAGCTGCCGACCCACGCCATGGTGCGCACCCGCCAGGCCATGCTGGCCGCGCAGGCCCACGACCTGCGCCAGCACCTGGCCTACGAAGCCCTGCTGATGCACGAGCTGGGACGCAGCGCCGATTACATCGAGGGTGTCACCGCCTTCCGGGAGAAGCGCCCCGCCCGTTTTGGCGACACCCCCGCAGACCCCGCATGACCAATACCCCCGTACCGGTTCCGACCGATCCGCAAGCCCTGGCCGAGGCCAGCGCGCGGGCGATGTTGGCGCGCGACCACGCCACCCAGGGCCTGGGCATGGCCATCGAGCGCATCGCCCCGGGCGAATGCCGGATGTCCATGACCGTGCGGCAGAACATGCTCAATGGCCACCAGACCTGCCACGGCGGCTTCATGTTCCTGCTGGCCGACAGCGCGTTCGCCTTTGCCTGCAACAGCTACAACCAGACCGCGGTGGCCTCGGCCTGTCATATCGACTTTCTGGCGCCGGCCCGGCTCGGGGATGTGCTGGAGGCCGACGCCATGGAGCGCTCGCGCACTGGACGCACCGGGGTGTACGACATCACCGTGCGCGTGCGCGGCGGAAAAACCGTGGCCCTGTTTCGGGGCAAGAGTTACCGCATCGAAGGTGAGGTCATCGCCGGTCTGCAGCCGCGGGGCTGACGGATCCCGACCCCCTCGTTTTCAAGCCCAGGAGACACCATGCCCGTGAAGACGCCCCGCCCCGGCGATCTCGAGCCCATTGAGACCGCCAGCCGCGATGAGATCGCCGCGCTGCAACTGCAGCGCCTGCAGGCGTCCTTGCGACGGGCCTATGACAACGTGCCGCATTACCGGCGCAAGTTCGAGGCGCACGGCGTGCACCCCGATGACCTGAAGTCGCTGGCCGACCTGGCGCGCTTTCCGCTCAGCTCCAAGGCGGACCTGCGTGACAACTATCCCTTCGGCCTGTTCGCCGTGCCGCGCGAGCAAGTGGTGCGGGTACACGCCTCCTCCGGCACGACCGGCAAGCCGACCGTGGTGGGCTACACCCAGACCGATATCGACAACTGGGCGCATCTGATGGCGCGTTCGATCCGCGCCGCGGGCGGGCGGCCCGGCGACATGGTGCATGTGGCCTATGGCTACGGCCTGTTCACCGGTGGATTGGGCGCGCATTACGGTGCCGAGCGCCTGGGCTGCACCGTGGTGCCAATGTCGGGCGGTCAGACCGAGAAGCAGGTGCAGCTGATCCTGGATTTCAAGCCCGACATCATCATGGTCACGCCCTCGTATTCGCTGGTGATTGCCGAGGAATTCGAGCGCATGGGCGTGACGCCCGAGGACATTTCTCTGAAGGTGGGCATCTTCGGGGCCGAGCCCTGGGGTGAGGGCATGCGAGGCGAGATCGAGCGCAAGCTCGGGCTGGACTCGGTGGACATCTACGGCCTGTCCGAGGTGATGGGCCCGGGCGTGGCCTGCGAGTGCATCGAGAGCAAGGACGGCCCGGTGATCTGGGAAGACCACTTCTATCCCGAGATCATCGACCCGGACACGGGCGTGCCGGTGCCCGACGGGCAGGAGGGGGAACTGGTGTTCACCTCGCTGACCAAAGAAGCGCTGCCCATCATCCGCTACCGCACGCGCGACCTCACGCGCCTGCTGCCACCGACGAGCCGGTCCTTTCGCCGCATGCAGCGCATCACCGGCCGCTCCGACGACATGCTGATCGTGCGCGGCGTGAATGTGTTTCCGACCCAGATCGAGGAACAGGTCCTGCGCCAGCCGCAGCTGTCGGGCAACTACCAGATCATCCTGACGCGCGAAGGCCACCTGGACAACGTGCAGGTGCGCTGCGAACTGCAGGCCGCGCTCACCGGGCACGTGAGTGATGCCGACCGGCGCGCCATCGCCACCGCAGTCCAGCACCACATCAAGACCCTGATCGGCATCTCCACCGAGGTGCAGGTGATGGACTTCGGCGCCTTGCCCCGCACGCAGACCGGCAAGGCGCGTCGCGTCTGGGACGAGCGTCCCGCACAACACTGATTCCCCTGTATTTGCCCATCACGGAGCACGCCCCATGTATGACCAAGCGATGAGCATTCCCGACGCGCCCGATCCCCGCCGGGTGCAGTCCATCCCCCGCGCCGAGCCGCCCGAGCGCGTGGCCCGCTTCGAGGCCTGCCTCGATGCCGACGGCCGCATCGAGCCGCAGGACTGGATGCCCGAGGCGTACCGCAAGACGCTGGTGCGCCAGATCAGCCAGCACGCGCACAGCGAAATCGTAGGCATGCTGCCCGAGGGCAACTGGATCAGCCGTGCGCCCAGCCTCAAGCGCAAGGCCATCCTGATCGCCAAGGTGCAGGACGAGGCAGGGCATGGCTTGTACCTGTACAGCGCCGCCGAGACCCTGGGCACCAGCCGCGATCAAATGCTCGATGGGCTGCACAGCGGCAAAGCCAAGTACAGCTCGATCTTCAATTACCCGACCCTGAGCTGGGCGGACGTGGGCGTGATCGGTTGGCTGGTCGACGGCGCGGCCATCATGAACCAGATTCCCCTGTGCCGTTGCAGCTACGGCCCCTACGCGCGTGCGATGGTTCGGGTGTGCAAGGAGGAGAGTTTTCACCAGCGCCAAGGCTATGAGGCCTTGCGGGTCATGATGCAGGGCACCCCAGCTCAACGCGACATGGTCCAGGACGCCGTCAACCGTTGGTGGTGGCGGTGTCTGGCCATGTTCGGACCGCCTGACAGCGACAGCCCGAACAGTGCGCAGGGCATGCGCTGGGGCATCAAGCGCGTGAGCAATGACGAGCTGCGTCAACAGTTTGTCGATGCCACCGTGCCGCAGGCTCAGGTGCTGGGCGTGACGCTGCCCGATCCCTTGCTCAAGTGGAACGAGGCGCGCGGCCACCATGACTACGGCCCGATCGACTGGGACGAATTCTGGAACACAGTCAATGGCCAAGGCCCCTGCAACAAGGAGCGCCTGGCCACCCGGGTCCAGGCCCACGAGCAGGGCGCTTGGGTGCGCGAAGCGGCTCTGGCCCACGCGCGCAAGCAGGCGCAGCGTCAGATGCAGGAGGCCGCATGACCGCATCCTCCCCCGACCACGCAGCGGCGCTCAAGGAATGGCCCTTGTGGGAAGTGTTCGTGCGCAGCAAGCAGGGCCTGGAGCACAAGCACTGCGGCAGCTTGCATGCCGCCGATGCCGCCCAAGCCTTGACCATGGCCCGCGACGTCTACACCCGGCGCCAAGAGGGCGTGAGCATCTGGGTGGTGCCCAGCAAGGCCATCACGGCCAGCCATCCGGATGACAAGTCCGAGCTGTTCGATCCGGCAGGCGACAAGATCTACCGCCATCCGACCTTCTACGACATCCCCAGCGAAGTGGGGCATATGTGACGGTCGCCGCGACCCCGCTCACCGTGCAGGCGAGCACCGAGTACCTGCTGCATCTGGCCGACAACGCGCTGGTGTTGGGGCAGCGCAATGCCCAGTGGTGCGGTCATGGGCCGGTGCTGGAAGAAGACCTGGCCCAGGCCAATATGAGCCTGGACCTGATCGGACAGGCACGGCTGCTGTACGACCTGGTGGCGCGCCGCGCAGCTGATGGCTCCACCGAAGACGACTACGCCTATTTGCGCGACGCGCCGCAGTTTCGTAATTTCACCTTGCTCGAGCTGCCGCAGCACGGACCCTTGGTGGGCCAGGCCCACGCCGAGCTGGACTACGCGACCACCATCACCCGCAACTTTTTTTACAGCGCGCTGATGGCGCCGCTGTGGACGCAGCTGGCCCAGGGGCGCGACCCCGAGCTGGCGGCGATTGCGGCCAAGTCGCTCAAGGAAGCGCGCTACCACCTGCGCCATTCACGCGACTGGCTGATTAAGCTGGGCGATGGAACCGAGCTCTCGCACGCCCGCATGCAAGCGGCGCTCGATCACCTGTGGCCCTATACCCGCGAGTTCTGGAGCGCCAGCGCGCTGGACGCCACGGCGCAGTCGCTGGGCGTGGACGGCGCCTTGCTGGCCGCCGACTGGGAATTGCTGGTCGACGAAGGCCTGGCCCAGGCCACCTTGAAGCGGCCGGCAACGGTGCCGGGCTACATCACCCAGGGCAAGCAGGGCGTGCATTCGGAGCACCTGAGTTACCTGCTGGCCGAGATGCAAAGCCTGGCCCGGGCCCATCCCGGCGCGCCATGGTGAACCCGGTCACAAGCGCCGACCCGTCGCAGGCGAGCGCGCGCGTCTGGGCGCTGCTCGAGCAGGTGTGCGATCCCGAGATTCCGGTGATCAGCCTGGTCGATCTGGGCGTGGTGCGCGAGGTGCGGCCGGCTGATGGCGGCTGGGACGTGGTGATCACGCCCACCTACAGCGGCTGTCCAGCCATGGATCAAATGGCCGATGACATCGTGAGCGCGATGACGGCGGCGGGACTGCAGGTGCAGGTGCGCACGCAGTTGGCGCCGGCCTGGAGCACCGACTGGATGACGGATGCGGGCCGGCGCAAGTTGCGTGAGTACGGCATTGCGCCGCCCATGACTGCGGCGGACCCTGCGGCGGACCCTGCGCCGGCCGGCATGGCGAGTGCGCGCGTGCTGCGGTTCTTGCCGTCGGCGGCGGCAAGCGTCGATGTGCCGTGTCCGCGCTGTGGTTCGCACGACACCACCGAGACCTCGCCCTTTGGCTCGACCGCCTGCAAGGCCATGTACCGCTGCCTGGCCTGCCGCGAACCCTTCGATTACTTCAAGCCGCACTGAGCCAGCCTGGCCCGCAGACCCCTATGTCCTTGCCCCGTTTTCATGATCTGTCGGTCAAGCGAGTCAGCCCCGAGGCGGCAGGCGCGGTGGCCATCACCCTGGCGATTCCGCCCGCGCAGCGCGAGACCTTTCATTTCGAGCCGGGTCAGTACCTCACGCTGCGCGCCCAGGTGCAGGGCCAGGACGTGCGACGCAGTTACTCCATCAGCAGCCCGCGCAGTCGCCTGTCGGCGCAGGGTGAGATCGAGGTGGGCATTCGGCCGGTGCAGGGGGGCCTGTTTTCCAACTGGGCGGCCACGCAGCTGCGCGCGGGCGATGTGCTGGCCGTGATGCCGCCGCAGGGTCGCTTCACGGTGCACCGGCCGCGCGCCTTGCATCGCGTGGGCTTTGCGGCCGGCTCGGGCATCACGCCGATCTTGTCGATTGCAGCCACCACGCTGGAGGAACAAGCCCACAGCAAGTTCACCCTGGTGTATGGCAACCGCCGCATGCACAGCGTGATGTTCAACGAGGCGCTGCAAGACCTCAAGGACCGCTACCCGGATCGCTTCACCATGATCCATGTGCTCTCGCGCCAGGCCCAGGAGGTCGACCTCTTGCAGGGGCGTATCGACGCACCCAAGGTGCGGGCCATCGTCGAGGCCCTGCTGCCGGTGGCCAGCATGGACGAAGCGTTCATCTGCGGCCCGCAGGCCATGATCGACGCGACGCAGCAGACCCTGATCGATCTGGGACTGAGCCCGGCGCGCATCCAGACCGAGCGCTTCACCAGCGCCGACGCACAGGCCGCCAAGGTGCAGGCCGATGTGCCGACCGCGACGCCTGCGGCGCAGGCCCAGGGTGGCGTGGCCTTGACCGTCATGCTCGATGGCAAGGTCCACGAGGTCGCGGCCGGGCCCCAGCAGTTCCTGCTCGATGCCGCACTCGAGGCCGGCCTAGATTTGCCCTATTCCTGCAAGGGGGGTGTGTGCTGCACGTGCCGATGCAAGGTGCTGCAGGGGCAGGTGCGCATGGCGCGTAACTTCACGCTGCAGGCCGATGAGATGGCCAAGGGCTTTGTGCTCAGTTGCCAGGCACGCGCCCTGACACCGACGGTGGTCTTGAGCTATGACGAGCGCTGAACGACAGGTGTCGATGGCCTGCGCGCATGCGGCGGGGCGCCGCGACGCGGGCGGGGCCTGCCCGACTTGCCAGCGGATCGAACGCTTCAAGGCCCAGGGTCGCGGGCAGGCTGGATCGGTCATCGTCACGGTGTTCGGGGATGGGGTTTTGCCGCGTGGCGGTGGCATCTGGCTGGGGAGTCTGATCGGCCTGATGGCGCCATTGGGTTTGAACGAGCGCCTGGTGCGCACCGCGGTGTTTCGCCTGGCCCAGGACGATTGGCTGCAGGCGGTAGCCCTGGGCCGCCGCGCGGACTACCGGCTCACGCCGGCCGGGAGTCATCGCTTCATGCAGGCCTCGCAGCAGATTTACGCCTCGGCGCCGCCCCAATGGGACCAGCGCTGGCGTCTGATCACGGTAGCGGGCCTCCTGGCAGCGGACACCCGAGAACGCCTGCGTCGGGCCCTGTTTTGGCATGGTTTTGGCGAGCTGGGAGGCGACTGCTTTGTCCACCCCAGCGCCGATCTGGCGTCGGTGTTCGACTCGCTGGCCGCTCAGGGCTTGGCGCAGGTCTTGCCGTCTCTGCTGCCGCTGATCGCGGGCAATGCGGGCTTGCCCGGCTCGGGCGATGATGCCGACCTGGTGCGACGCGCCTGGAACCTGCACGACCTGGGTGCGGCCTATCAGGGCTTTGTCCAGACCTACGCGCCCTTGCTGGCGCAGTGGTCGGCCCAGGCCCTGGATCCGGCGACCGCGTTTCTCACCCGCAGCCTCTTGATCCACGACTACCGGCGCCTGCTCCTGCGCGATCCCCAGTTGCCGGGCGTGCTGCTGCCGCCGCAGTGGGCGGGTCACGAGGCGCGCCAGCGATGCCGCCAGCTTTATGCCCTTTTGCTGCGGCCTTCCGAGCAGCATCTGGACGAGCACCTGAGCCTGGCCGACGGCCAGCGACCCCAAGCCAGCGCCTGGTTGGCGCAGCGCTTTGGGCTGCTGGAGTCGACCGCGCTTGGCAGCACCCTGGAAAATCAGGGTTATCCCAGTTACAGGGCCGATACCGGCTCAGTAACCTCAGTCATTCGTTTTTAAGAAGGAACTCTTGATGCGCCCCTTGCTGAAAATCACCGCTGTCGCCGCCCTCTGGCTGGCGGGTGCCGCCTCGGCCCAGACCATCACCCTGAAGGTTCACCACTTCCTGGGCCCGCAATCGATTCAGCACACCACGATGCTCAAGACCTGGTGCGACAACATCGCCAAGGACTCGAACAACCGCCTGAACTGCCAGATCTTTCCGGCCATGCAGCTCGGTGGTGCGCCCCCGCAGCTGTTTGACCAGGCCAAGGACGGTGTCGCCGATGTGGTGTGGACCGTCGCCGGTTACACGGCCAATCGCTTCGTGCGCAGCCAGGTGTTTGAGCTGCCGTTCATGATGACCAACGCCGGTGCCACCAGCCGCGCCGCCTGGGACTTCGTGCAAAAACACGCGATGGACGAATTCAAGGACGTGAAGCTGCTGGCCGTGCACGTGCACGGGCCCGGCGTCATCTTCACCAAGAACAAGCCCGTCACCAAGATCGAAGACCTGCGCGGCCTGAAGATGCGCGGCCCCACCGCCACCGTCACCAAGATGCTGGCCAATATGGGTGCGACCCCGGTGGGCATGCCGGTGCCGCAGGTGCCTGAGGCCCTGTCCAAGGGCGTGATCGACGGCGCAGTGATCCCCTACGAGGTGGCCCCGAGCCTGAAGGTCAACGAGCTGACCAAGTTCGCGTCCGAGACGCCCCGTAACGCGCCTGCGCTGTACACCACGGTCTTCGTGGTGCCCATGAACCGGGCCCGCTACGACTCGCTGCCGGCTGATCTGAAAGCCGTGATCGACAAGAACTCGGGTCGTGAGTTCTCGGCCTTCCTGGGCAGCACCCAGGAGGGCAATGACGTGCCGGGTCGCAAGGCCTTCGTCGACACCCAGGGCTACACGATCACCCAGATCCCGGCCGCTGAAGTCGAGCGCTGGAAGAAAGCCACCGACAACCTCGACGACGAGTGGGTGGCCGACATGAACAAGCGCGGTCTCAATGGCGCGGCGATGCTGGAAGACGCCCGGGCTCTGGTGAAGAGCTACACCCGATAAAATTCGGCGCTGAGCCAACCTCACGACGCGGGACCTCGGTCCCGCTTTTTTTGTCCCCGCGCGAGCTATTCGAGGAGATCCCCGTGGCCGACCTGCTGTTGACCGAGTCCACGCATTCCTACACCGGCTATGGTCTGTTCCTGGACCGCGCCTGCAAGATCTTGGCTGTGATGGCGGGGTTGGTGTTGGCTGCGATGGCCTTCATGTCGCTGTGGAGCATTACCGGACGTACTTTTTTCGACAAGGCGCTCGTCGGCGACTTCGAATTGGTACAGATCATGACGGCCATGGCAGTGGCCATGTCCTTGCCCTATGCCAACTGGGTGGGGGCGCATGTCATCGTTGACTTCTTCACTGCGCAGGCGCCTGTGAAGACCAATGCGCTGCTCGATGGGGTGGCTTATGGCGTGATGGCGATCTTTGCCGCGCTGATTACCTGGCGTCTGGGGGTGGGAGCGCTCGACCTGCGATCCAGTGACGACGCTTCGATGCTTTTGAGTATCCCCACCTGGTGGGCCTTTGTGCCCATGGTGCCGTCCTTCCTTCTGCTAGGCCTGACCGCCCTGTACAAGGTACACACCAACGTTGGAAAGCTGCGCGCATGACCGGTATTGAATGGGGCGCCCTGATGTTCGGGCTTATGCTGCTTTTGCTGGCAGCGCGCATGCACATCGGCATGGCCATGCTGCTGGCCGGCTCGGTGGGTTACGTGATGGTGGCCGGTGTCGGGCCCCTCATGAGTTATTTCAAGACGGGGGCCTACGCACGGTTCTCGGTCTATGACCTGTCGGTGGTGCCGCTGTTTCTGTTGATGGGGCAGTTTGCGACCCAGGGCGGTCTCTCGCGCGCCCTGTTTCAGGCGGGCAACACCTTCATCGGTCACTGGCGCGGCGGCATGGCCATGGCCGGTGTCACGGCCTGCGCGGGCTTTGGTGCGATCTGCGGTTCGTCGCTGGCCACTGCCGCCACCATGGGCCAGGTGGCCCTGCCCGAATTGAAGGCCCACGGCTACTCGGGTCGCTTTGCCACGGCCACGCTGGCGGTGGGCGGCACGTTGGGCATCCTGATCCCGCCGTCGGTGCCCTTGGTGATTTACGCCATCTTGACCGAGCAAAACATTGCCAAGCTGTTCTTGGCTGCGTTTGTTCCGGGCATCCTGGCCGCCCTGGGCTATGTGATCGTGATCTCGCTGGTCGCGCGACTGAGCCCGGGCGATGCGCCCGCAGGCCCGCGCCACGCGTGGAGCGAGCGGCTGCGTGCCTTGATCGACACCTGGCCAGTGCTGCTGATTTTTCTGGTGGTCATTGGCGGCATCTACGGCGGGCTGTTCACTCCCACCGAGGCCGCTGCCATCGGCTGCGTGGCCACGGCGGTGGTGGCCTGGCGTTCGGGCGGGCTGGACAAGAAGGGCTTTCTGGCGTGCATGTATGGCACGGCGGGCGCCACCGGCATGATCTTTCTGATCCTGCTGGGGGCCGACATCCTGAACATCTTCCTGGCCTTGTCGCAGATGAACACCGAGCTGGCCAAATGGGTGCTGGGACTGCAGCTGCCGCCTTTGCTCGTGATCTTCCTGATCATCTTCATCTACCTGGTGCTCGGTTGCATCATGGACAGCCTGTCCATGATCTTGCTGACCATCCCGATCTTCTTTCCCATCGTGATGGGTCTGGACATCGCGGGCCTGGGGACGGAAGGCAAGGCGATCTGGTTCGGCATCATCGTGCTGATGGTGGTGGAGATCGGCCTGATCACACCGCCCGTGGGCATGAACGTCTTCATCATCAACAGCATGGCCAAAGACGTGCCGATGAAAGACACCTTCAAGTTCGTCATTCCTTTCCTGGCCTCTGACCTGCTGCGCATCACCGCGATCGTCTTCTTCCCGGGGATCGTGTTGTTTGTGTTGAATCTGTAAGGCGATCACCCCGTGAACCAACTCGATTTCAAAGACCGGCACGCCATCGTGACCGGCGGCGCCACCGGCCTGGGCCTGGCGATTGCGCAGCGGCTGGTGGCCTCGGGGGGGCGCGTCACTCTCTGGGACCGAGACGAGGCGGGGGCCGCACAGGCTGCCCGATCCCTCGGCGCTGCGGCCGATTCTGTGAAGGTGAATGTGGCCGACCACGATTCGGTGCGTGCTGCGGTGGCCACCACCCGCGCGCGCCATGCCCGGGTGCATGCACTGGTGAACAGCGCCGGCGTGACCGGCCCGAACACCAAGGTGTGGGACTACCCGGTCCAGGCCTGGCAAGAAGTGTTCGACGTGAACGTGCACGGGCTGTTTTATTGCTGCCGTGAGGTGGTGGCCTGGATGCGCGAATCGGGCAGCGGCCGCATCGTCAACATCGCCTCGGTGGCGGGCAAGGATGGCAACCCCAACGCCAGTGCCTACAGCGCCAGCAAGGCCGCCGTGATCGGTCTGACCAAATCCTTGGGCAAGGAACTGGCCGACACCGACATCCGCGTCAATTGCGTGACCCCCGCCGCGGTGCGCACCGCGATCTTCGACCAGATGACCCCCGAGCACATCGGCTTCATGCTGTCCAAGATCCCCATGGGGCGCTTTGGCCAGCCCGAGGAAGTCGCCGCCATGGTGACCTGGCTGTGCACCGACGAATGCTCGTTCTCCACGGGCGCGGTGTTTGACTTGTCAGGCGGGCGCTCGACCTACTGAGGCTGGCCGCGCGGTCCACGATCCCGCCACGGATCGCTGTGCCGCGGGTTGCGGATGAAGGACGGGTCGGTCAGCGACTGAAGAAATGCGGTGAGGTCGGCGACCTCTTCTTCGCTCACCTCAAATCCTGCGATGAAAGAACTGCGCATCGGGCTGCGGCCATGCGGCCCTTTGGCCGCCATGCCACCCGAGGCATAGTGTTCCCGGATCACTTGTTCCAGCGTGGCGATCGAGCCATCGTGCATATAGGGCGCGGTCAGCGCCACGTTGCGCAGACTGGGCGTGCGAAACTTGCCCTCGTCGTCCGGATCGCCGGTCAACTCCCGGATACCGGGGTTGTCTGCGGGATAGGCGCCACGACCGTCCCGGTTGTACAGGCCCGTGTTGTGAAAGCCCCGTTCAGACAAGGGCAACTTGCTGTGGCGGATGTTGTCGGTGAAGTTAAAGCCGCCGTGGCAGTGATAGCACTCCATCTTTTCGCCAAAGAACAGCGCCTCACCGCGTCGTGCGGCAGCCGACAGGGCGTCCTTTTGCCCGCCGTACTTGTAGCGGTCGTAGGGGCTGTCGAAAGAGACCAGGCTGCGCTGGAAACTGGCCAGGGCGCGTGTCACCGTGGTCAGCGTGTACAGCGCGTCGGCACCCTCGCGCGCCTCCTGGGGAAAGGCTTGCACGAACAGCCGCTGATACACAGGATCGCCCTGCAAGCGGGCAAACATTTCTTTCTCCCGGCCCGCCATGCCCAGCTCGACGGGATTTTCCCCAAACAAGGGGATCAGACTTTGCACTTCGAGTGAAGTCAGATGGGGGTTGGACCACGTCAAGACCGGCAGGTAGGCCACATTGGCCAAGGACATCGAGCTGCGCGTGCTCTTTTGGCCCGTGACGCCCGTGGACACGGCCAGACCGTCAGCGAAGGCCTTGTCTTGGTGATGGCAGCTGGCACACGACATCGTCTGGTCGGCTGACAGCCGTCGGTCGTAGAACAGATGCCGGCCCAAGTCCACCTTGGCCCGGGTCATGGGGTTGTCCTGAGGCACGGTAGGCGTTGGCACCCACGCCGGTAAACCCCAATCGAACGACCCCGAAGAGAAGCCAGTCAGCCCGATCAGGCCGACCAGCGCGCAGGTCACAGACAGCAGTCCGCGTCTCATACGTCACCGTGCCCGGATCAGCTTTTGCGGACCCGCCGCCGGTTTGCCGTCGTAGGCCAGGCCCAGCGCGCCCATGATGGGCGGGCAGTCGGCATCCTTGGGAAAGCTCATACAGCCCGGTGAGGTGCCTTGCGCGTTGACGTCGACGTTGGCCTGCGCGAGTGCCGCGCCCATGTCGATCACCACCTGGCCTCGGGTCGGATCAAAGCGATCGAGCCGCACGGTGACGCGGTTGGGGTTTTGGCATGCGCTGGGCGCTTCGGTTCGACTCGCGCTGGCGCAGACCGTGCTGCCCAGATGGACCGAGTAGCGCGTCACCGGGCCCATGGCCATCGGCGCTGCCGGTCGGCCGTCGCTGATACCGCTGCTGGTCGTGTCGAATTTGATGAATTTGTAGCCGCCTTGCCAGTTCCAAAACATGGCCGTGGAGTTCAAAGGGGCGGGTGCGAGCGTCGGGTCCTGATGGTTCAGGTTGAAGGGCACGCCCACGCTCAGTTCAACACCGGTGTAGCGGCCGGCCGGTACGACGCCACGCACGTTCGTGTTGGTCGGCGCGGTGCCGTTGCGGCACGGGCCGGTGCCATTTTCAAAATCGAGCAGCGCCACGTTCTGGTATTGCCAGACGCCGTCTTGAGTCAGGTTCAAGGGCACGGCTTGACCGTCATCGCGGATCAACTTGATCTCACTCACATACAGACGCCAATCACTGGGCGTGAGGGTGGAGCGTGTCGTGCCCACCCCTGAATAACTTTGCCCGCAGGTAAACGGAGCGCCGTTGATTTCTGCGGCGAACTCAAGGGTGACCGATTGATTCCCGGCGGACTGCCCGGTGGTGGAGCAGGCGGTCAAGGCACAAACACTCAGGCCAATTAGGAATGCTTTCATAAAAATTCTCGGAATCATCTCAATGGGTGTGATGGGCGGCACCGCGTGGGGTCGTGACCCCAACGGGGATCGTGCGCTCGCCCGCTTTTTCAAATCGAAGGGTCAGGTCAAAGTGTTCGCCGTCCCGAAGCGGGGTCTTGAGACCTTCCAGCCGCAGGTGATACCCGTCGGACTGGCCGTGACGCATGCGCAACTCGGCACGTGCCGCCAATTCGATGGCGGCAACCTCGGTCGTCTTGCGGCTCGGGCCCTCCGTCTGCACGCGCGTGAAAACCACGCGCGCGGCGACCGGGCTATGGGCACCCACCAGACGATCGGGCGCATCGCCCCGATTGCGTATCGCCTTGAAGTGGACAGCCCCGGTCGGGGTGCCCGCTGCGGCAGACGCCGCATACGGGTGATCGATCACGATCGCTCCGATGCGGAAATCATGGGCCTTTGCGAGACTCGCAAGCATCAGCCAGGCGAGGACGCCCAACGCGATGGCCCGCAGTAACCTGGCGGGAAACAAACTGGGATTCATGAACACTCCAAACCCGTGCGGCGCGATGGACGGCTGCACACCGATCGCCTGCCAAGGGCAGGCGTCATGGACGAGGGTCAGGAGATGCGGGGAGGGCCCCGTGAGGGCAGTGGGGGCGCCGTGGTGGACGCGATGTGAGCCGCCCTAAGGGGCTGCAGGGCGTACGCCAGCGGGGAGCGCGGATCGAAACTTGCGGACGACTTCAACGGCGGTACGCAGGCCGACGCGCACAAGGGGCAGTCCATGTTGGCGCCCGGTTTCGTGACGCCACCCTCAGCGCTGGTGTCGACCATTTTCATGCCGCCCCCAGCCGCGCAGATCATCTGCACGCTGACCGGTTGGATGCTGGGGGAGGCGATCGCAGCCCCGAGAAACAGCGCAAACCAGGCCAGCACGAGGCAGGCAATGGTCTTGGCGGTTC
>JBIKUT010000192.1:0-4782 GCA_044347465.1 Ramlibacter sp. | reverse complement strand
GCCCCCTCAAGTGCATCGTGCGCGTGAAAAACGTCGACGAAGCCATCGCCTGCGCCAACGACAACGAGTACGGCCTGTCGGCCGCCGTCTTCGGCAAGGACATCGCCCGCGCCTTCAACGTCGCCCGCAAGATCGACTCGGGCATCTGCCACGTCAACGGCCCCACCGTGCACGACGAGGCGCAGATGCCGTTTGGAGGCGTCAAGGGCAGCGGCGTAGGCCGCTTCGGTGGCAAGGCCGGCATCGCCGAATTCACCGAGCTGCGCTGGATCACGGTGCAGACCACACCGCGCCACTACCCGTTCTGAGGGCCGGTCCGTGCAAGCTCCTAGAATGCTTGCACGTTTGACCACGAGGTGAGCGATCATGCTTTACGCTTGCTTTTTCCGCACCCTGCGCAGCGCTCTGGCCGCCCTGCTGGTGGCGCTTTCGTTGCCCGCTGCCGCCCAACCCGCGGTCGGCTCCCTGCACAAGGAATTTCTGGCCCTGGGCTCGGGCAGCAGCGTGGCCTTGCCCGCGGGCAGCTGGGAAGTGACCCTTAGCAGCGCCTACACCAGCGGCGGCGGCGTTCCCTGGCAGGTTTACGTCCTGAGAAACCAGACGCCCGATTCGGTCATCCCCCACCTGGTCGTGCGACAAAGCACCGTCACATGGCAGTGGGGTGCCACAGGCTGCCAGGCCGCGGGGGCCACGCATTTCCTCGCCAACGAGCACGGCACCCGATCCAACGACCTCCTGAACAAGTGCTCGCGCTTCTTCTCGATCGGCGACGTCAAACAGTGGGTCGAGAGCCTGCCGCAAACTGCCGATGCAGGTACCCGCGCATGGTGGCAAGAGGCTGCGCTCGGACTCCAAGACCTGCGCCAGCGACCTGGCGTCTCCATGCTCCGCGCAGAATTTCGCGTGCAACTGACGAACCAACGCGCCGTCCAGATCGAAGCGCTGATGTATCCCCCGCGTGGCGTACGCGCCATGCAGTTTCGACAACGCGCGATCGACGGCAAGCCCGATCCCGAGCATGAGATCCTGGGTAACTGGGCCTCGATCTACATCGAATCGATGCAGAAAGGCTTCTTCGACAAGAAGCCCCAGCCTGTGATGCCCCTGGCCTATGTGCCGAACTTCCAGCGTGGAGGCAACGCCATGGCCGCTGCCGCATCCGCGCCGGCCAGCCCGCCCGCGACATGGCCTACTGCCACACCAGCGCCAGCGCCCGCTGTCGCCACCGCGCCCATCGCCACACCGGCGAACCCCGCTGTCGCCGCCAGCGCCAGCGCCGAACGCCAGCGCCTCGAAGGCGAGCGCCGCGCCCTCGAGCAAGAACGCCTGCAGGTCGCGCAACAAGTTGAAGCCATGCGCCAGATGCTGGCCAAGTTGCAGCAAGAGAACGCAGCGGCCACCGCAGCCCGCGCCCAGGAGAGCCAGACTCGCGCCACACCCGCCCCCGCAGGGCCTGTGGTCTACGCCAATCGCAAGGCCCTGGTGATCGGCAACGACAACTACACGCATGTGAGCAAACTCAATAACGCCGCGGCCGACGCCGAAGCCATGGCCAAGTCGCTGGAGGCGGTGGGCTACCGGGTCACCCAGCATGTGAACCTGGACGAGCGCCGCTTCAAACAGGTGCTACGCGATTTCCGCCAGAACGTGCAGGGCGGTGACGAGGTCCTGTTCTTCTTCGCTGGCCACGGCGTGCAATTGGGTAACGCCAATTACCTCCTACCCGTGGACATTCGCGGCGATGGCGAGGACCAGGTCAAGGACGAATCCATCCTGCTGCAAAAAGTCCTGGACGAATTCGACGAGAAGAAAGCCAAGTTCACCTTGGCCGTCATCGACGCCTGTCGCGACAACCCCTTCAAAACCAAGGGCCGCGCCATCGGCGGCCGCGGCCTGGCGCCCACGTCAGCGGCCACCGGCCAGATGGTGATGTTCTCCGCAGGCGCCGGCCAGCAAGCCCTGGATCGCCTGGGCGACCAGGACAAGGAGCGCAACGGCCTGTTCACCCGTATCTTCGTCAAAGAGATGCAAAAGCCTGGCATCTCGGTGGACCGCGTCCTGCGCAATGTGCGCAACGAGGTGGTGCGCCTGGCCAAGTCGGTGGGCCATGAACAAACGCCCGCCTTGTACGACCAGGCGATCGGGGAGTTCTACTTCAGGCCCGCCCGTTAGAACGCCCCTCAGGGTATTCCCTCAAATCGGTCCCCAGCGACCGTGCTCAACTTCACAATTGACCCACGAATAGATCACATAAGGAGACACGCATGCAGGTCCAGCTCAAGGTCAACGGCAAATCCGTGACCGTCGACGCAGCGCCCAACACCCTCTTGGTTCAGGCGATTCGCGAACACCTCCACCTCACCGGCACCCACGTCGGCTGCGACACCGCCCAGTGCGGGGCCTGCACCGTACTGGTCGATGGCCGCGCGGTGAAGTCCTGCAATGTGCTGCTCGCACAAGCCGCAGGACAGACGATTACCACCATCGAAGGTGTGGCCGCAGCCGACGGCACCATGCACCCGATGCAGGCGGCCTTCAAGGAGTGCCACGGTCTGCAATGCGGCTTTTGCACCCCGGGCATGGTCATGAGCGCCATTGACCTGTGCCAGCGCCATCCCAAGGCGGATGCCACGCAGATCCGCGAACAACTCGAAGGCAACCTGTGCCGCTGCACGGGCTATCAAAACATCGTGAAGGCCGTGCAGCAAGGCGCTGCCGCCATGAAAGCCTAAACAGGAGCCGACCATGGGTGCATCTGACTTTGCCAAGCTTCCTCATATTGGCGAATCCTTGCTTCGCAAGGAGGACTACCGCTTCCTCACCGGCGCGGGCCAATACACCGACGACATCGTGCTGTCCAACATGCAGCATGCTGTGTTCGTGCGCTCGCCGCATGCCCACGCCCTGGTGCGCAGCGTCAACAAGGCCGCGGCCCTGAAGGCGCCCGGCGTTGTCGGCATCTTCGATGGCCAAGATGTCGCAGCCGACAAGATCGGCGGCCTGCCCTGCGGCTGGCTGATCACCGACACCAGCGGCCAGCCGATGAAAGAGCCGCCCCACCCGATTCTGGCCCAGGGCAAGGTCCGCTACGTCGGCGACCATGTGGCCATGGTGGTGGCCGACACGCTGGAAAACGCCAAGAACGCCGCTGAACTCGTCGAAGTCGACTACGAGCCCCTGCCTGCCGTGGTCGATGTGCGTGATACCCAGAAGCCGGGCGCCACCCAGTTGCACGAAGCAGCCCCCAACAACCATTGCTACAAGTGGGCGATCGGCGACAAGGGCGCCGTGGACGCTGCCTTCCAGAACGCCGCGCATGTCACGAAGCTCGATCTCGTGAACAACCGCCTGGCGCCCAACCCCATGGAGCCGCGCGCCGCGATTGCCAACTACAACCGCGCGGGTGATGACTACACCCTGTACGTGGCCAACCAGAACCCGCACGTCGAGCGCTTGCTCATGACGGCCTTCGTGATGGGCCTGCCCGAACACAAGGTGCGGGTGATCGCCCCCGACGTCGGCGGCGGCTTTGGCGCCAAGATTTATCTGTACGCAGAAGACGTGTGCCTGACCTGGGCCTCCAAGAAGCTCAATTGCGCGATCAAGTGGACCTGCGATCGCTCCGAGGCCTTCCTGTCGGATGCCCACGGCCGTGACCACGTCTCGCACGCCGAACTCGCCATGGACAAGGACGGCAAGTTCTTGGCCTTGCGCGTGCACACCGACGCCAACCTCGGCGCCTATCTGTCCACCTTCGCCACCGCGGTGCCCACCATCTTGTACGCCACGCTGCTGGCGGGCCAGTACGCCACCCCGCAGGTGTATGTGGAAGTGGACGCCTGGTTCACCAACACCGCGCCGGTGGACGCCTACCGCGGCGCCGGTCGACCCGAAGCCACCTACCTCCTGGAGCGCATCGTCAGCCGCGCGGCCTGGGAGACGGGCCTGACGCAAGACGAAATCCGCCGTCGCAACTTCATCACCCAGTTCCCGTATCAGACGCCGGTCGCCTTGCAGTACGACACGGGCGATTTCCACGCCTGCCTGGAAAAGTCGCGCGAGTTGGCCGACATGGCGGGCTATGACAAGCGCAAGGCCGCCTCCAAGGCCAAGGGTCTGCTGCGTGGCGTCGGCTACAGCAGCTACATCGAAGCCTGCGGCATCGCCCCCAGCAACATCGCGGGCGCCCTGGGCGCACGCGCGGGCTTGTTCGAGTGCGGCGAAGTGCGCGTGCATCCCACCGGCAGCGTCACCGTCTTCACCGGCTCGCACAGCCACGGTCAAGGCCACGAGACCACCTTCGCGCAGGTCGTCGCCTCACGTCTGGGCATGGACCCCTCGCAGGTCGACATCGTGCACGGCGACACCGGGCGCGTTCCCTTCGGCATGGGCACCTACGGCTCGCGCTCGATCAGCGTCGGCGGTGCGGCCATCATGCGCGCCCTGGACAAGATCGAGGCCAAGGCCAAGAAGATTGCGGCCCACCTGATGGAAGCCAGCGATGCCGACGTCGAATTTGCCAACGGCGAGTTCACGGTCAAGGGCACCGACAAGAAGGTCACCTTCGGCCAGGTGGCCCTGACCGCCTACGTCCCGCACAACTACCCGCTGGACAAGCTCGAGCCCGGACTGAACGAAACCGCCTTCTACGACCCGGTCAACTTCACCTTCCCCGGTGGCACCTACATCTGCGAGGTCGAGGTCCAGCCCGAGACCGGCGTGGTGCGCATCGACCGCTTCACCGCGGTCGATGACTTCGGCACCATCATCAATCCCATGATC
>JBIKUT010000191.1:0-4785 GCA_044347465.1 Ramlibacter sp. | reverse complement strand
CGCGTCGGCGCAACCCAGGGCTTCGGCGCGGATGGGAATGACGGGGCTCATCGGGCGCCCTCCACAGACAGGTTGGGGGATCCGGCGGCGTTCGATTCAGCGTCCGCTTGGGTGCGCGAGGCCGCTTCCTGAAGCCGCGCCGCGCGCAGCTTGAGCAGGAACTGGGTCGCGTTGATCACATAGGTCGCGTAAGCGGCCAGGGCCAGGCCCATGAGGGCGCGGTCGCTCAGGGCGCCGGTGGCCAGGGCCACCAGGTAGGCGGTGTGCAGGGCCAGCACGGCCATGCTGAACATGTCTTCCCAATAGAAGGCGGGCGCGAACAGGTAGCGCCCAAAGACCACCTTCTCCCAGATGCAGCCCGTCACCATGATCAGATAGAGCGTCGCCGTCTTGGCCACCACCGAGGCATGCGCCCAGGCCAGGCCCTCGCCCGTGGCCAGGTAGCGCACCACCAGACCCAGACTGATCAGGAAGACGAGGAATTGCACAGGCGCCAACACCCCCTGGACCCAGGTCCAGCGGGTGTGATCACGACGCATGCGCTCTTCCGGGGTGTAAAGCCCGGTTGACACTCCAGGAGGAGGTTGCGCTGCCGTTTGCTGTGGTTGAGCCGCCATATCGCCTATTTAGCCCGTCCAACGGGCATCTGTCAATTAGCATTGACGTAAATATAAGTTGACATCCCGGGCGGGGGCGGCGATAAAGTGCCGGATGAGCTCGTCGGTCACCAGATGCACAAAACTGTAAAAACCCTGCACAATCCGGGTGAATCTCATCCGTACAGGGAAGGGCTGCACGGGCCGACGGGTGAGATTGGATCGACAAAAACTACTGGCTGCGCACGAAAGCTTCGGCACGAACCGGGGCGCCTACGCCCCCATTCATCCGTGCACGCGAGGAGTACCAGATGACCGCTTCCCGACAGTCCGGGCCACCTCAGGGCCGTGGCGCCGCCTCGGACCCCGCCGATCAGCGCTTGGCGCTGCTTTCGGCGACGCTTTCTGAGCAAATCATCCCCCGCCTGTTGCAGGCGCACACCCATGCCGAGGGCTACGCGGACGACGCCTGCGACTACCGTGCGCATGCCGGCCGCCCGATCAGCTCAGCGGATGTCAAGGACCTGGTGCGCATGGTCCTGCTGCCCGATGACCGTGCGGCCCGGGCCAGCGTCGAGGCCATGCGCCTGCGTGGCATCCCGGTCGAGACCCTGTTCATCGATTTGCTGGCCTTGGCCGCTCGCCACCTGGGCGAGCTGTGGGAGGAAGACCTGTGCAACTTTGCGGATGTCACCGTTGGGGTGGGCCGCCTGCAGCAGGCCATGCGCGACCTCAGCCCCGGCCTGGTGATCCGATCGACCTCCGGCGACCAGCCCCGTCGCATCCTGCTGCTGCCTAGCCCGGGCGAACAGCACACCTTCGGCCTGGTCATGGTGGGTGACTTTTTCCGCAGCGCCGGCTGGGACGTGGCGGGGGGTCCGGTGATGTCGCTGGACATCGAAGCCGTGGTGCGGCGCGAGTGGTTTGACGTGGTCGGCTTTTCCCTGGCGTCCGAGGTGCACCTGCCGCGCCTGGCGCCGGCGATTGCCGCGGTACGCAAAGCATCCCAGAACCCGCGCGTCGGGATCTTGGTGGGCGGACCGATGTTCCTGCGCCAAGCGGGCTTGGCCAGCGAGGTGGGCGCTGACGCGGTCGCCATCAACGGCAGCTTGGCCCCAGAAATTGCCGACAAATTGGTCGAAACGCGGGCATCTCCCTCGTGAGCGGGCACAATAGCCGGCTTGATCGTTTGACCGCCGACCAGAACACGCCATGACCCAGAAAATGGACCTCGGCCAATTTGAGTCGGCGGATGCCTGTCTGTCGGGTCTGGACCCCGAAGCCGTTGCCGAACTGCTCACCGCAGCGGCCGACATCGTCCTGGTGCTGGACCCCAAGGGCCGCATCCGTGACCTGTCGCTGGCCTCCTCCGAACTGGTCAACCTCGGGTGTCGTGATTGGCTGGGCCAGGCTCTGTCCGCCACCGTCACCATCGAATCGCGCGCCAAGGTCGAGACGCTCCTGAAAGAAGCCCTGGCGGGCCAGCAGCCGGCGCCGCGCCAAGTCAACCACCCGCTGCCCACCGGCATTGATCTGGCGGTGTCCTATCGGGTGGTGTCGGTGCCCCGTGCCGGGCGCCACGCCGGCGAGCCCCTGCTGGTGGCCCTGGGCCGCGACATGCGGCCCGACATGGCCCTGCAGCAAAGGCTGGTCAGCGCCCAGGTCTCGATGGAGCGCGACTATTGGCGACTGCGCCATGTCGAGACCCGTTACCGGCTGCTGTTCCAGCAGGCTTCCGAACCCGTCCTGATCCTAGATGCCGCCTCTGAAAAAATCGAGGAGGCCAATCCGGCCGCGCAGGCCCTGTTCGGTGACGCCATGCGCAAATCTTCCTGGTTGCTGGCCGACGGCCTGGAGCCCGGTTCGGTCGAGACCTTGCGCGAGGCCTTTGTGCGGGTGCGCACGTCCGGTCGCGCCGAGGTGCCGGTGGTGCGTCTGGCGCGCGGTGGCGAAGAGTACAAGCTCTCGCTCTCGCTGTTTCGCCAAGAAACCTCCAGCAGTTTTCTGGTGCGCTTGTCGCTGGCCCGTACCGCCGCCAGCCAGGCGCGTGCGGACCAGGGCCCGCAGTTGGCCGAGTTGCTCCAGCAGGCGCCCGATGCCTTCGTGGTCACCGATGTCGAGGGGCGCGTATTGCAGGCCAACCGCGCGTTCCTGGACCTGACCCAAGCGGCCACCGACGACATGGTGCGCGGAGAATCGCTGGACCGCTGGCTCGGTCGCAGTGGGGTCGATCTGAACGTGCTCGTCTCCAACTTGCGCCAGCACGGCTCGGTGCGCCTCTTCGCCACGCAGTTGCGCGGCGAGCATGGCGGCGCCACCGACGTCGAGATTTCCGCGGCCTCGGCCATGAGCGCCACGCCGCCGTGCCTGGGCTTCACCATCCGCGACATCGGCCGCCGGCTGGCGACCGAGAGTGGTGAGGGCCGAGAGCTGCCGCGCTCGCCCGACCAAATGACCGAGCTGGTGGGCCGCGTGCCGCTCAAGGACATCGTGCGCGACACGACCGACCTGATCGAGCAGCTGTGCATCGAGGCCGCCCTCAAGCTCACCGGCGACAACCGTGCCTCGGCCGCCGAGATGCTGGGGCTGTCGCGCCAGAGCTTGTATGTGAAGCTGCGCCGCTTTGGCATGGGCGACGCGGCCAGCGACGCGAGCAGCGACGAGGAATAAGCCCGCGAATGGCCGGCGCGTCGCGCTGGCGCTGATGTCCCCATGAGTGTTGCTCCGCCGCCTGTTTCCCGCAAACCCCTGCATCTGCGCCGTATCAGCTGCGAAGGCTTTCAGCGTGACGATGGCTTGATCGACCTCGAGGGCTTGCTGATCGACACCAAGCCGGTGCCCCTGCCCTTGGTCACTCGCACGGTGCCACCGGGCGAAGCCATTCACCAGATGCGGGTGCGACTGACCATCGATCGCGAGTTGAACATCCTCGACGCGCAGGTGTTCAGTGAGCACACGCCTTACCCGGACTGCACCGAGGTGGAGGCGAACTACCGTCAGCTGATCGGCATGCGCATCGGACCCGGCTTCACGCGCGATGCCAAACGTCTGTTTCGTGGCACGCAAGGCTGCTCGCACATGACCGAGCTGCTGGCGCCCCTGGCCAGCACCGCCTTTCAGGTGATCTGGTCGAACAACGATTTCGATTCGGTGGATGCCGAAGGCAGCACGCAGCGCACCTCGCCGCTGGGCGGCTGCCATGCCTTGCGCCTGGACGGGCGCATCGTGCAGACCTACTTTCCCCAGCTGCGCAAAGATCCGTCGCCCGACCGGGCTGACTGACCCGCCCTGTCCAAGGGCTGCCAACGGCCCGCCTCCACCTCCCGCTGCGCCGCCAGCAGCCGCTGCTGCAGCGCCGTTTGCGGACCCAGGTCGCGGCCCATCGCCAGCGCCAAGCCCTCATGCCCCAGGCGCACCGCGTGGTAGGCGAAGGCCACGCAGCGTCCGCCGGGCACCGGGTGGTTCAGCTCTCGCCGCCGGGCGCTGCCGACGCGGGCCAGCTCCTGCAGCATCTTGCCGATCTTGGGGCGGGTCTCGGGCGTCACCGTGTCGGCCCAGGGCCGACCCTCCCAGCCCTCGGTACCGGCCACCGCCGGCGTCTCCTGGCCCGTGGCCACGGACAGGACCAGGCCCTGCGCGTCAATCACCAGCACCATGTCTCCGCTCAGTTGCGAGAGCACCCGGGCCAGAGCGTCTGTGTCGAGATCAGAGGTCATTTGGATTCCTTAGAACGCTTTCAGCGCGAGATCTGAGCCTTTATGAGTCAAATAGTATTCTTTATCAAGTGTAAATATAGATTGACATAGATCGGCGTCAAGTAAAAAATTGTCAAATGTCCCGCCCTGCGCTTTCGGCTGTCACCGAGCTGTTCAAGCCCATCACCTGGTTCCCGCCGATGTGGGCGTTTGCCTGCGGTGTGGTGGCCTCTGGCGTGCCGCTGCAAGGCGGTAACTGGCTGCTGGCGTTGGTGGGCATTGCGCTGGCCGGGCCCTTTGTGTGCGCCACCAGCCAGGCGGTCAACGACTGGTTTGACCGCCATGTCGACGCGATCAACGAACCGCATCGCCCCATCCCCTCCGGCCGCATGCCGGGGCGTTGGGGCCTGTACATCGCCATCGCCTGGACGGCGGTGTCGCTGGGTGTGGCGATGCTGCTGGGGCCCTGGGGCTTTGGCGCCGCGGCCCTGGGT
>JBIKUT010000190.1:0-4786 GCA_044347465.1 Ramlibacter sp. | reverse complement strand
GACTACTGGCGCAGCCTGGGCGATGCGCGCCTGCTGCGACGCTACGAGCGCGCGCGCAAAGCCCAGATCGCCCCCATCCAACTGGCCACCGACGGCCTGCAGCAGCTGTTCGCCCACGACGCACCGGCCCTGTCCTGGCTGCGCCAGTGGGGCCTGCGTGGCTTCGACCGCCTCACGCCCCTCAAGCAATGGGCCGCGCGCCAAGCTGCGGGCCCGGTGTGAGCCCAGGCGACTGCCTCCTGTTTTTCAAAAAAGCGATGCCCCCCATGAACGCCCCCACCCTGGCCGCCTCCCTTCCTCGCCCACGCGGCCTGCTGCCGATGCTGATGGGGCTCACGCTGGCTGTCCTGGCCCTGGCGCTGCCCGGTGGCGCGCAGGCCCAGGAAGCCACCATCCGCAAAAATCTGGGCGAGCGCATTCCGCAGCTGGTGAAGATCGACGAGATCACCCGCACGCCCATGAACGGCCTGTTCGAAGTGCGCGTGGGCACCGACTTGTTCTACACCGACGCTCAGGGCAACTTCCTGATCCAGGGCAACCTGATCGACACCCGCCAGCGCCGCAACCTCACCGAAGAACGCATGGACAAGCTACTGGCCATCGACTTCGACAGCCTGCCGCTGGCCGATGCCTTCACCGTGGTGCGCGGCAATGGCAAGCGCAAGCTCGCGGTGTTTCAGGATCCCAACTGCGGCTACTGCAAGCGCTTTGAACGTGACCTGCAAGGCGTGGACAACGTCACCCTCTACATGTTCCTGTATCCCATCCTCGGCGCTGATTCAACCGACAAGGCGCGCAACATCTGGTGCGCCAAGGACAAGGCCCGCGCGTGGCAAGACTGGATGATCCGCGACCAGACGCCCGCCAAGGCCAGCTGCGATGCCGGCGCGCTCGCGCGCAACACCGAGTTCGGCCGCAAGAACCGCATCACCGGCACCCCGACCCTGATCTTTGCCGACGGCAGCCGGGTGCCGGGCGCCATCCCCGCCGCCCAGGTCGAGAAGATGCTGGCTGAGGCCAAGTAAGCCGCATGACCGCTCGCGCCCCCGCCCCCATTCGCTACCGCGTCGAGGCCGCGAACCTGCAGGCCCACCTGTATCGCGTCACGCTCACGGTGGATCTGCCAGACGCGGCGCAGGTGCTCTCGTTGCCCGCCTGGATTCCCGGCAGCTACCTGGTGCGCGAATTTTCCAAGCACCTGCAGCACCTGAGCGCTCACCAGAACGGCAAGCCCATCGCCCTGCGGCAGGTCGATAAAAACCACTGGGAAGTGCAGTGCGTGGCCGGCAGCCCCCTGGCGCTGACCTACGAGGTCTATGCCTTCGACGCTTCGGTGCGCGCCGCCTGGCTCGACACGCAGCGCGGTTTTTTCAACGGCACCAGCCTGTGCCTGCGCGTGCACGGGCAGGAGCGGCGCCCGCACGCGATCGAAGTCGTCTCGCCGCAGGCAAACTGGCAGGCCGCCACCAGTCTCGTGGCACACAAGACGAACAAGCAGGGCTTCGGCACCTACCTGGCCGACGACTACGACGAGCTCGTCGACAGCCCCTTTGAGTTAGGCCCTTTCTGGAGCGCCGAGTTCAAGACCGCGGGTGTGACCCATCGCTTTGTCGTGGCAGGTGCGCCGCGCTCCTTCGACGGCGCGCGCCTGATTGCCGACACGCAAAAGATCTGCGAAGCGGCGATCCGCATGTGGCACGGGCGCAAGCGCCCACCGTTTCAGCGCTATGTCTTCATGCTGCACGCGGTCGACGATGGCTACGGCGGCCTGGAGCATCGTCACAGCACGGCCCTGATCGCCGGTCGGCGCGACCTGCCGCGCCTGGGCGATGCGCGCCAGTCCGAGGGCTACACCACTCTTTTGGGTTTGATCAGCCACGAGTACTTTCACACCTGGAACGTCAAGCGCCTGCGCCCCGCCGAATTCGCCCGCTACGACTACGACCACGAGAACTACACGCAGCTGCTGTGGTTCTTCGAGGGCTTCACCAGCTACTACGACGACCTGCTGCTCAGGCGCTGCGGCCTGATCGACGATGTCAGCTACCTGCGCCTGTTGAACAAGACGATCAACCAGGTGATGCAGGCGCCGGGACGCGAAGTGCAATCGGTGGCCCAGTCCAGCTTCGACGCCTGGGTCAAGTACTACCGGCAAGACGAGAACACGCCCAACGCCACCATCAGCTACTACACCAAGGGTGCGCTGGTGGCCCTGTGCCTGGACCTCACGTTGCGAGCCGAGGGTCGCACCACGCTGGACGCGGTGATGCGCGCGCTGTGGGTGCGTTGCAAGGCGGGCCCCATGACCGAGGCCGACCTCGCCGCCACACTCAAGGAGTTGGACGGCCACGCCTACACGCGCGAGCTCGCCGCCTGGGTGCATGGCACGCGCGAGCTGCCCCTGAAGGCACTGCTCGAAGGCGCGGGTGTGCAGGTGCACGAAGATACCGCCGCCTTGCAGCAGTCCCTGGGTCTGCGCACCAGCGACAACGGGGGCCTGCTGCAAGTCAAAACCGTGCTGCGTGGCGGCGCCGCCGAACAAGCCGGCTTCGCGGCGGGTGACGAGTGGCTTGGCATCGAGGTGGGCGGCGAGGGCTGGCGCATCGCCAAGCTCGAAGACCTGGCCTTGTACGCCGGCCCACAGCGCAAGCTCACCGCGATCGTCGCGCGTGACCGTCGCCTGCTGCGACTGGCGCTGACTCTGCCCGTGGCCGCTAGCACCTGGCGTCTGGCCATCGGTCAATCCGTGCGGGTCCGCGCATGGCTCGTGGGGACCGACTGACCCGCCGCACGCTCGCAGCCTTAGGCGTCTGCCTGGGCGTGGTGATCGTGGGCCACGGGGCCTTCCTCACTTGGGTGGAGGGCCTGACGGGCGCGGGTCCGGCGCTGCAGCCCGTGATAACCCCGGTCTTCACGCGCGTGCTCACGCCGACGCAACCACCGCCGGTGGCACCGACTCCACCCACCCGCCCCGGACCGCCGGCGACGGGCGCGCTCGCGGTCGCAGCGACAGGGACACCGGTGGCACCGGCCTCGGCACCTGCTGCATCGTCGCCGGCCACACCGCCAGCGCCTGTTGAAGCGGCCCAGCCTGTGGCGACAGACCTGCCTGCGAGCGGCCCGATTGCGTCGCCTGTTGTAGCTCCTGTCGCGCCTCCTGTCGCGGCCCCCGCCGCCGAACGAAGTACCGACGCGGCTCCCCCTGCGCAAGCGACCCCGGCGATGAGCGCTGGCAGTGCAGTCGGTACGCCCACAAAAGACACCTGGCCCCCCGACACCCGCCTGAGCTACCGGCTCGAAGGCCAGTGGCGCGGCGGCCCCCTGCATGGCAGCGCCCGCGTCCAATGGCAACGCCAGGGCACTCAGTACCAGGCCCAGGTCGAGATCGACATCACGCCCTTCGCGCACCGCACGCTCACCAGCCAGGGCGACGTCACAGCGCGCGGCCTGGTCCCGCGTGTCTATGAGGAGCGTTCACGCACGCGCCGGCGCGCGATGCGCCTGGGCGATGCCGACATCACGCTGGCCGACGGTCGCAGCATCGCCCGGCCGGCCGACGTGCAAGACACCGCCAGCCAGTTCGTCGAACTCGGGCATCGCTTCGCCACCGGCCGACAGGCGCTGGCCCTGGGCGAGACAGTCACGCTGTCGCTGGCGCGCCCTGGCGGTGTCGATGCGTGGACCTATGACGTCGTCGCCCAAGACCTGCTGCAGATCCCGCGCCTGGGCGAGGTGTCCGCCTGGCGCTTGCGCCCGCGCCCCCCGCCGCAGCGGCGCGACAACCTCAGCGCCGAGATCTGGTTCGCGCCGAGCTTGCAGTACCTGCCGGTGCGCATACGCCTGGCTCTGGGCGACGAAGCGGAGATCGACCTGAAGGTCGAGACCATCGAACAACGTTGATGCCGCACCCTGCGGGGCCGCGCGGGCCTTGGGTATAGTGCCTGCCATCCCCACCCTCACGCCCCACGCAGGAACCCTCATGGCCTACGAACTGATCGACGTGCGCACCCAAGCCGGCAAGATCGGCATCATCCAACTCAATCGCCCCAAGCAACTCAACGCCCTCAACGGCGACCTGATGGACGAAATGGGCGCGGCCCTCAAGGCCTTCGATGCGGACCCCGCCATCGGCTGCATGATCGTCACTGGCAGCGAAAAAGCCTTTGCCGCCGGTGCCGACATCGGTGCCATGGCTAGCTACACGTTCGCCGACGCCTATGGCCAGGACTACATCACCCGCAACTGGGAAACCATCCGCAGCATCCGCAAGCCGGTGATCGCCGCCGTCTCGGGCTTTGCGCTCGGGGGCGGTTGCGAGTTGGCCATGATGTGCGACTTCATCATCGCCGCTGACAACGCCAAGTTCGGCCAACCCGAAATCAAGCTGGGCATCATCCCCGGCGCCGGCGGCACGCAGCGCTTGCCGCGTGCGGTGGGCAAGTCCAAGGCCATGGACATGTGCCTGACCGCCCGCATGATGGACGCCACCGAGGCCGAGCGCTCGGGCCTCGTGAGCCGCGTCGTACCCCTGGACAAACTGATGGAAGAAGCCCTGGGCGCGGCGCTGCTGATCGCCGACATGCCGCGCCTGGCGACCATCGCCGCCAAAGAATCGGTCAACCGCGCCTTCGAGAGCGGTCTGTCCGATGGCGTGATGTTCGAGCGCCGCTTGTTCCACGCGCTCTTTTCCACCGCCGACCAGAAGGAAGGCATGGACGCCTTCGTGAACAAGCGCAAGCCGCAGTTCACGAACCGCTAACGGCGCGCATGCCGGTCATCTCCGTCA
>JBIKUT010000189.1:0-4832 GCA_044347465.1 Ramlibacter sp. | reverse complement strand
GCTCAGGTCGTCGGCGACCTGTTCGACGGTCAGGCGCCCCTCGATGTCGCGCGCCAGCGTGCGAAACACTTCGGCGTGGTGGGCGCGCCGCAGCAGGTTCAAAAGCGTCTCGTCGTCGTCCTCGCCGGTGCGCGCCAGGGCCTGGCGGCGCTGTTCGAGTTCGCGCTCGAAGTCGGCGGCCTGAAAGCGCTCGCGCAGCAGGGCGTCGCCGGCGAGCTCGTCGATCACACCCGGGTGTTTCAGGAGATAGCGCGCTGGCCAACGCGCGGCGCCCAGCACGCGCAGCAGGCGTTCGTGCACGCCGGGGCGCTCAAGCAGCAGGGCCAGGTAGCTTTCGCGTCGCAGCAGCGGCTCCATCCAGTCGGCCATGCGCAAGGCGGCGTCTTCGCTCACGCGGCCTTCCTCCAGCCATTGGGCAGTGCGCGCCACCAGCTTGACCAGGCGAGCCCGCGCGTCTTCGCGCAAGGCCTGTACCCGCGGGTGGGTTTGCCAGCCCGTCACCCGTTCGCGCAGCTGCGGCGGCAGGCCCTGCAGCACGCTGTCGAAGTCGGTGGCGGCGCCGTTGCGTGCCGCCTTCGGGCCGGCGCAGCCCTTGCAGCTCTCGTCTTGTCCCAGCAGGGTGTCGAACTCCTGGGCCACCAGCTCGCGGTGCGCGTCCAGGGCGCACAGGAAGGCGGGGCAATCGGCATAGCCCAGGGTGCGGCTGATCCAGGCCAGGTCGCCGTCGGCGGCATCGCACCCCATGGGCAGCACGTGGGTCTGTTGGTCGTCCAGGTACTGGATGCGGTGCTCGACGCGCCTCAGAAAGACATAGGCCTCGGACAGGGCGTCGGCCGTGGCCTGCGGCATCAGGCCGGCGGCCGCCACGCGCTGCAAGGCGGCCTGCGTGGGCCGTGTGCGCAGCTCGGGGAACTGGCCGCCGCGCACCACTTGCAACAGCTGCACGATGAACTCGATCTCGCGGATGCCGCCGCGCGAGAGCTTGACGTCGTTGGCCCGCTCGGGCCGGCCGGCGCTGCGGCGTGAGGCATGTTCGCGGATCTGCCGGTGCAGCACCCGCAGCGATTCGAAGACGCTGTAATCCAGGTAGCGGCGGAACACGAAGGGCAGCACGGTGCTGCGCAGGGCGCGCGCGCTGTGGTCTTCGATGGCCGCGCGCGGCGCGACGATGCGGCTTTTGAGCCAGGCAAAGCGCTCCCATTCGCGACCCTGCACCTGCAGGTATTCCTCGAGCGCGTCCTGCGAGACCACGGGTGGGCCGGAGTTGCCATTGGGGCGCAGGGCCAGGTCGACGCGGAACACGAAGCCGTGGTCGGTGGTCTCGCCGATCAGGCCGTAGATCAGGCGCACCGCCTTGGCGAAGTACTCGTGGTTGGAGATGCGCCCGCGTCCGCCTTGCACGCCGGCGGTCTCGCCCTCGTGGTCGTAGAGGTAGATCAGGTCGATGTCGCTGGACACATTGAGCTCGCGCGCGCCGAGCTTGCCCATGCCCACCACCCAGAGACGGGCGCGCTGGCCGTCGGGCCCCTGGGGGGCGCCGTGCACGGCATCGAGCTGGGCGTCGGCTTCCTGGCAGGCCAGGTCCAATGTGAATTCGGCGAGTTCGGTGACGGCGCGAGTGATGGTGGAAAGCGGCGCCTGCTGGTCGCAATCGAGCACGATCAGACGCTCCATCACCAGCTGGCGCAGGACGCGCAGCGCTGTCGGCAGGGCGTCGCCCCGGGCGCGCAGGGCTTCGAAGGTGACGGCCATGCTGGCGCGCGTGGGGTCGCCCTCGGGCAGCAGGGACAGCTCGCCCGCGTAGCGCCGGCGCAGGCGCTGGGCGAAACGGGAGTGGGCGGCGTAGGCGGTGGGGGCGGCCGGGGTGGCCGGGGCGGAATCTACCGCTGTGCTGCCTGACGCACCGAGGGTCATAATTCCTGCCACGTCCTCGTTCCCATGAAAGATTCTTTGCCGCCCTCGCGCCCACTTCGGGTGCTCAGCGCCGTCGCCAGCAGCCTGTGGTGGACCCTGGTGGTCTTCTGGCTGCTCCTGGCGCTCGCCTGGGGGGCGCTGCATGGCTGGATTCTGCCGCGAATAGACGAATGGCGCCCGGTGATGGAGCGCCAGGCCTCGCAGGTCTTGGGGATACCGGTGCGCATCGGTGCCATCAGCGCCAGCAGCGATCGCATCATGCCGTCCTTCGAGCTGCGCGACGTGGTGTTGCATGACGCGCAAGACCGCGAAGCGCTGCGCCTGTCGCGTGTGGTGCTGGCCCTTTCACCGCGTTCGCTTTGGAGTTTGGGCTTCGAGCAGCTCTATCTGGAAGGGCCGCAGATGGATGTGCGCCGCTCGGTCGATGGCCGGCTGTGGGTGGCCGGCCTGGACGTCTCGCGCGGCGGCGGCGACGGGCGGGCCGCCGACTGGTTCTTCCGCCAGCGCGAGGCGGTGGTCATGGGCGGCACCCTGCGCTGGACCGACGAGTTGCGCGGCGCGCCCCCGCTGGTTCTGTCCGATTTGCAGTTCGTGGTGCGCAATGGGGGCCTGCGGCATGCCCTGCGCCTGGACGCGAGCCCGCCGGCCGACCTGGGCGAGCGCTTTAGCCTGCGCGGCGTGTTTCGCCAGCCCCTGCTGTCGCAGCACCCGGGACGTTGGCAAGACTGGAAGGGCCAGTTCTACGCCGATTTCAGTGGTGTGGATCTGGCCCGCCTGCGTGAGTACGCGGACCTGGGCGTGCAGGTGCGCACGGGTCAGGGCCTGCTGCGCGCCTGGGTCGATGTGGACGAGGGTGAGGTGACGGGCGGTGCCGCGCAGGTCTCGCTGTCGCAGGTCGACGCCCGCCTCGCCCCGGACCGCGCGCCCTTGATGCTGACCTCGCTGTCGGGGCACCTGGCGGGCAAGCGCCTGCCCCAGGGCTTCGAGGTCGAGACCCGCGAGCTGCAGTTCCAGACCGCCGACGGCCGCCGCTGGCCAGGGGGCAATGTGGCCCTGACCTGGCAGGGCGACCGCGGCAAGCAGCCCGCACAGGGCCTGCTACGCGCCGATCGGCTCGACCTGGATGCCTTGCGCCGCCTGGCGGGCCACCTGCCGCTGGACGCCGCCAGCCGCACGCTGCTGGAGGCCCATGCGCCCAAGGGTCTGGTCGACCAGTTGCAGGCCAGTTGGGAGGGCGCGGTGGACGCGCCGCGCAAGTTCCAGGCGAAGGGGCGCTTGTCGGGGCTGGAGTTGCCGGTGCATGCGGCCAGCGGCCGCCCGGGTCTGCGCGGGGCCACGCTGGACTTTGATGTCAGCGAGGCGGGTGGCAAGGGGCGCGTACAGATCGATCGGGGCGGTGTGGAGATGCTGGGCGTATTCGAAGACCCGCGCGTGCCGATCGATCAACTGAGTGCCGACTTGCAATGGCAACACACACAAGCCCATACCAGCCTGAACGTGTCGGCCCTGAAGCTGCGTAACCCCGACGTGCAGCTCGAAGGGCAGGCGAGCTGGCACACCGGCGACGCGGCGCGTGGTGCCCTGCCGGGCGTGCTCGATTTGCAGCTGAACGTCATTCGCGCCGACGGCGCCCGGGTCTGGCGCTACCTGCCGCTGCACCTACCCAAGGCGACGCGGGATTACGTGCGCGAGGCGGTGATTGCGGGCAAGGCCAGCGAGGGCCGCATCCGGGTGCGCGGCGACCTGCACGACTTCCCCTTCACCCGCCCCGGCACGGGCGAGTTCCGCATCAGCACCCGCGTCAGCGACGTCAGCTATGCCTACATCCCGCGCAGTGCGGTAAGCGGCACCGGCGCGTGGCGCGCGCTGACGGGTCTGTCGGGTGAATTGGTGTTCGATCGCAACAGCATGCAGATCAACGGCGCCAAGGGTGGCTTTGCGGGCGCGCCGGGCCTGCAGCTGCAGGCCGATGCGACGATCGCCGACCTGGCGGCCGCCGTCGTGACCGTCAACGGCCAAGTGCGCGGGCCGCTGGCCGAATCCTTGGGCGTTTTCAATGCCAGTCCGGTCGCGGCCTCGCTGGGGCAGCCCTTCGCGGGCGCCAATGCGGCGGGCAATGCCGATGTGCGCCTGCGCCTGGCGGTGCCGCTGGCCCAGTCCGAGCGGTCGACGGTGCAAGGCAGCGTCCAATTTGCCAACAATGACTTGCAGGTCACGCCCGATGTGCCGATGTTGTCGCGCCTGCGCGGCACGGTCTCGTTCACCGAAGGCGGCTTCACGCTGGCCGGCGTGCAAGCCCGGGCTCTGGGCGGTGATGTGCGGCTCGACGGTGGCACCCGGGCCACGGCCCCCAGTGCGTTCGAGCCGGCGTCCGTGATTCGCATTCAGGGCACGGCCACCGCCGACGGCGTGCGCCAGGCCCGCGAGCTGGGCGCGGTGGCCCGCATGGCGCGCCAAGCCTCAGGCAACGCGGCGTATGCGGCGACGGTCGGCATCCGGCCCGGTGGTGTCGATGTGCTGGTGACCAGCACCCTGCAGGGCATGGCCCTGTCCTTGCCGGTGCCCCTGACCAAGACGGCCGATGCGGCCTTGCCCCTGCGCTTTGAGATCTTGCGCCAGGCAGGCACCCCGCGCGCGCAGGACCGCCTCACGCTCGAGATGGGGCGCCTGGCCGCCGTCACGTATGTGCGCGACGTCTCCGGCCCCGAGCCGCGGGTGCTGCGCGGCGCGATCGCCGTGGGCCTGCAGGCCGGCGAGTCCGCGCCGATGCCCGAGCAGGGCGTCTACGCCAACATCAACTTTGCGCAGTTCAACCTTGACGCCTGGGAAAGCCTGCTGGCGGCACCGCCCGCGCAGGGCGCGACCGGCGCCGCGGCCATTCCGGCTTACGTGCAGGGCTATCTGCCCACCACCGCGGT
>JBIKUT010000188.1:0-4846 GCA_044347465.1 Ramlibacter sp. | reverse complement strand
AAGAGATCCCCCCGCGGCGTGCCGTTGACGGTGACCGTCACGATCGCGGGTTCGAATGCGGCGGGTTGAAAGACCGCGGGGTCTGCGGGTGCGCCCGCCGCCTGCACGCTGCAGACACTGAAGGCCTGACTTAAGGCGAGACAGGCCAGCGCCCAAGGCCCCACCCTCAGGGGCACGGGCGCGCACCGACATCGAGATCGCGGCGGACCTCGGACTGCTCGGTCGTGATCGCCAACGCAAGACGCGTGAGCGGTCCGCACAGCTCGGCGGGGACGGTGGCTTCAAAGCGACGCAGGGCGCCCGCCAGGAGATAGCGCTCGGCGAGCAGCTCTTGGCGGAAGATCTCGTTGCCCGATGCGCCGATGCCGCGCAGGGTGACCGCCTTGAAAAGCTCATGTCCTGTGCCTTGATTGCGCACAGACCAGCGCGCCTGCGGGCCTTGCAGGTCGAAGTCGGTCAGCTCGAGCTGCCGCCGCGTCGCCGCCGCCCGCACGAAGACCGGCGCGCCAAAGCGCATGAGGACACGCACGCGGGCGCCCTCTGGGGCCGCCACGGTCGGGGCCGCAAGCTCCTCGATAAAGAGCCGGTAGGTTCGCTCGGTGTCTTCAGGGGGCTGGCGTACACCGACGCGGATCACCGCGGCCTCGCCGGGGGGCAGCGTCAGCAGGCGGGGAAAGTACACGAGGTCGGGGGCTTCGCCATAGCGTTCCTGACCATCGGCATCCTGGGTCCAGCGCAGACCCTGGACCCGAAAGGACAGGGGGACCGGCGATTCATTGCGCAGAGTGAGCGCGCCGCTGCGATGAATGGCGCCGAGCTCGAGTCGGGTCGGCTGGACGGTGAACTGGCCTGCGTGCGCAGCGATAGGCGCCAGCGCCGCGAGCAGGGCGAGCGCGAGGCAGTGCCCCAGAGCGGATAAGCGCAGAAAGGAACGCAGGGCAGACAGGGCAGACGGCATGGCGTAGGACGGGGCTCATGGGGTGACGCTCACACGCAGCACGTCGCTGTACACGCCCGCGGGCGCGTCGGCGAGGTCGGCAGGCTCGATGCTTCCTGTGAGCTGAAAGCTGATGTAGCGGCCGTTGCCAGGTGCGCGTTGGGCAGTGGGCGCGATACGTACGGCGTAGCGCAGGTAGGTGTTAGGGCGCAGGGCATGCTGCATACGCTGTCGGCCGGCGGCGTCATGCTGGCCGCCCTCCACGCGCAGCGTCATCGTCTGGCCCGGCGCGCAATCGCCGACGTCGAGGTCTTCGTTGCGGGCGGCGGTGGCGCGTTGCTGAACGGCAAAGCTTCGGCTGGGATCGAGGGGGCCGAAGGCCAGCAGGATCTGACTGGGAGAACGAAACACGCAGTTGCTGCCCCGGGCCCAGGTGGGTGGGGTGACGGTCAGCATGGCCAGAAAGGCCAGACCGGCGAGCGTGGACCATCCTGTCATGCCACGGGACAGGTACGCAGGCCTGGGGGCTCAGGGACGCAGTTCGACCACGAGCGTGTCTTCGTAGTCGCCGCCCTTCACATCGCGATAGCTGGAGGCCGCCACGTTCGCGGTCAGATGCAGGGCGAGCTCGTTGCCCGGGCTGAATCCCTTGCCGACGGTGCCGTTGGGGAACGCCACGCTGAGTGTGTAGGCCAGGGTTTGGGTGGCGTCGGTCCTGTGTGTGAGCTGTCGGGTGTGGCTCGAGCTCGGGCTGAGCGCGGTGGTCTGTCCGGCGACGCCGATCTGGAAGGTGAAGCCTGTGGTGCAGCTGAAGTTAGAGACGCCGGTGGCGCCGCGCGCGACAGTCGAGGAGGGGTCCAAGTTGCCCAGGGTCAGTTGCAGGCTGGTGGTGGGGTTGGTGAACTTGCACGTGTCTTGAACCTGGGCGGTGACGATGGCCGTCTTGATGTCCAGGGCGGTCTGGGCCTGGGTCTGGGCGGTGGCGCACAGGCACACGACAAGGGCGGGCAGCATGCGGATGACAGTCATGGTTGGGGCTCCTCAGGGCGTGAAACGGGGTGGGTGGACGGGCCGGGGGCGCGTGGGCGCTAGCGCGGCCCGACGGCTGTAAATCCAAAGAAGTATCGGAGCCGAGCGCCCGCCTGGCTGACGAGTCCCTGAAGGGCGCTGCGCTTGAAAGTGCGGTCAACGCCCTCAACTGACGCGCACTTCCACGGCTCGCTCCTCTTTCATCGCCATGTCCTCTAAACAAACGCTTTCCTTCCAGGCCGAAGTCGCCCAGCTGCTGCACCTGGTCACCCACTCCCTCTACTCCAACAAGGAAATCTTCCTGCGTGAGCTCGTGTCCAACGCCTCGGACGCCTGCGACAAGCTGCGTTTCGAGGCTCTGGACAACAGCGCCCTCTACGAAGACCAGCCCACCCTGGAGGTGAAGGTGGCCTTCGACAAGGCGGCCCGCACGGTCACCATCACCGACAACGGCATCGGCTTGTCGCTGCAGGACGCGGTCGACAACCTGGGCACCATCGCCAAGAGCGGTACGCGCGATTTCATGAGCCGGCTCTCGGGCGAGCAGAAGGCGAACGCCACCGAGCAGGGGCAGTTGATCGGGCAGTTCGGCGTGGGCTTTTATTCGGGCTTCATCGTGGCCGACCGCATCACGGTCGAATCGCGCCGCGCCGGCCTGCCGCCCGAGCAGGGTGTGCGCTGGGCCAGCGGCGGCAGCGGCGACTTCGAGGTGGAAGCGCTCACCCGCGCCGAGCGGGGCACGAGCGTGATCCTGCATTTGCGTGACGACGCCGAGGATTACCTCTCCACCTGGAAGCTCAAGTCCATCATCGCCAAATACTCCGACCACATCGCGCTGCCCATACGCATGCGCAAGGAGGAATGGAAAGAGGGTGCCGACAACCAGCCCGGCGAGATGGTGGTGACCGACGAATGGGAGACCGTGAACCAGGCTAGCGCGCTGTGGAGCCGCCCCAAGAAGGACATCACGACCGAGCAATACCAGGAGTTCTACAAGCAGATCAGCCACGACCACGAAGCGCCGTTGGCCTGGGCCCATAACCGGGTGGAAGGTAGCACCGAGTACGTGCAGCTTCTGTACCTCCCGACGCAGGCGCCCTTTGATCTGTGGAACCGCGACAAGAAGGCGGGCGTGAAGTTGTATGTGAAGCGCGTGTTCATCATGGACGACGCCGAGGCGCTGATGCCGGTGTACCTGCGCTTCGTCAAGGGCGTGATCGACTCGGCCGACCTGCCCCTGAACGTGAGTCGCGAGCTGCTGCAAGAAAGCCGCGACGTGCGCGCGATCCGCGAGGGCAGTACCAAGCGCGTGCTGTCGATGCTCGAGGATCTGGCCAAGCTGGAAAAAGACGAAGCGGCGTCCGAAGAAGACAAGGGCAAGTACGCCAAGTTTTACGCCGAGTTCGGCGCGGTCTTGAAGGAAGGTCTGGGCGAGGACCACGCCAACCGAGAGCGACTGGCCAAGCTCCTGCGCTTTGCGTCCACCACACACGATACGACCAGCGTGTCCCTGGCCGACTACAAGGCCCGCATGAAGGAGGGCCAGGAGGCCATCTACTACATCACCGCCGACACGCTGGCCGCCGCCAAGAACAGCCCGCAGCTGGAGGTGTTTCGCAAAAAGGGCATCGAGGTGCTGCTGATGGCGGATCGGGTCGATGAATGGGCTCTGAATTTCTTGCCCGAGTTTGAGGGCACGCCGATGCAGTCGGTGGCCAAGGGCGCCTTCGATCTGGGCAAGCTGCAGGACGAAGCCGAGAAAAAAGCCGCCGAAGAAGCGGCCGAGACCTTCAAGCCCGTGCTGGCGCGTTTGAAGGAAGCCCTGAAGGACCGCGCCCAAGATGTGCGCGCGACCACCCGCTTGGTCGATTCACCGGCCTGCCTGGTGGTGAGCGACGGCGGCATGAGCCTGCAACTGGCGCGCATGCTCAAACAGGCCGGCCAGCCCGCGCCCGAGAGCAAGCCGGTGCTGGAGGTGAACCCGGAGCACGCACTGGTCAAGAAGCTGGAGGGCTCGGTGCATTTTCATGACCTGGCCCACATCCTGTTTGACCAGGCGCTGCTGGCCGAAGGCGGCCTGCCGGAAGACCCGGCGGCGTATGTGAAGCGGGTGAACGCGCTGCTGGTGTGAGCGGTTGGCGGGGTGTGCGCCTGGGGCTCAGGCCACCAGCGGCGCTTCGTCCATCGCTTCGAGCTGCTCCTCGAGCATGAGGATCTGCTCCTTCCAGTAGTCGCTGCTGCCAAACCACGGAAAGGCCCGCGGAAACGCCGGGTCGTCCCAGCGCCGCGCCAGCCAGGCGCTGTAGTGGATCAGGCGTAGCGTGCGCAAAGGTTCGATCAGGGCCAGCTCGCGCCGATCGAATTCGCGAAACTGCTCGTAGCCATCGACCAGTGCGCCCAGTTGGCGTTGGCGCTGCACGCGGTCGCCCGAGAGCAGCATCCACAGGTCCTGCACCGCCGGGCCCATGCGGGCATCGTCCAGGTCGACGAAGTGCGGGCCCTCGTCAGGTGTCCACAGGATGTTGCCGGGGTGGCAATCGCCATGCAGACGCAGGTGCTGCGGCTTGAAGGCGTTCAGATGCTGGGCGATGGCGGCGATCGCGTCATTGCACAGACGCTCCCAGCGTGAGGCCACATCCATCGGAAGGGTGTGGTGCGTGAGCAGCCAGTCGCGCGGCTCTATGGCGAAGCTGGCGATGTCCAGGGTGGGGCGATGGGTGAAGGGCCGGGTCTCGCCCACGGCGTGGATGCGTGCCAGAAAGCGCCCGATCCACTCGAGTACCTCGGGATCGTCCAGCTCGGGGGCGCGCCCGCCACGGCGGGGGCTCACGCTGAAGGCGAAGCCGTCATGGTGATGCAGGCTGTGCCCCTGGATCACCA
>JBIKUT010000186.1:0-4863 GCA_044347465.1 Ramlibacter sp. | reverse complement strand
ATTAGCTTGGAAGGCTAAGGTTCTACCATTGAACTACTCCCGCATCGGGTGAAGCTCTTCAGACCCTCGGCAGGCTTCCTGGCGCTACCCATCATTCACGTCGCACAACACTTGCACATTCGCCACGCGCCTTTCGGCACAAGCCTTTCGGCGCTGGTGGAGGAGGCTGGATTCGAACCAGCGTAGGCGTAAGCCAACAGATTTACAGTCTGCCCCCTTTAGCCACTCGGGCACCCCTCCGGCGAACCTCGAAATATAGCACGGTTTAGGCCGGCTGATCAGCCACTGCGCTGCGACATGCAACTGCCCCACGTCCGCGCATGCACAGGCTGTGACATCGACCCCCTGATCCCCGGCGCGCCGCCCAGAATGACCCCATGGACCGCGCCGCCCCTGATACGCCCAAAGTACTCAATTTGGCACTCCAAGGGGGCGGCTCGCACGGCGCCTTCACCTGGGGCGCGCTGGACGCGCTGCTGGCCGAGCCCCGCCTGGAGATCGAGGCGATCAGTGGCACCAGCGCCGGTGCGGTCAACGCCGTGGCACTGGCCAGCGGTTATGCGACCCATCCCCAGGCCCCCCGCGCCGGGGCGCGTGCGTGCCTGACGCGGGTGTGGCGGGACATCGGCCAATGGGGCGCCTTGGGCTGGCTGCCTGCACGGTTTGGCCGCGCGCTGTGGGGCGGCGGTGCGAATTCGGAGTGGGTGGCGCAGGCGCAGATGTGGGTGCAGGCCTTCACCGGGCTGCTATCTCCTTATCAAACCAATCCCCTGAATCTGAACCCCTTGCGCCCCTTGCTGGCGCGCTGCGTCGATTTCGAGGCGATCCAGCAGTGCGGCGGCCCACGGGTGTTCGTCTCCGCCACCCAGGTGAGTTCGGGCCGAGCGGCCATCTTCTCGGGCGACGGGCTGACGATGGACGCCGTGCTCGCCTCGGCCTGCCTGCCCACGCTGTTTCAGGCGGTCGAGATCGACGGCCAGGCCTATTGGGACGGCGGCTATGCGCTCAATCCGGCCTTGTCGCCGCTGATCGCCCACTGCCAACACCCCGACCTGCTGGTGATCCAGATCAACCCGCTGCGGCGCCCGGATCTTCCGGACACGGCGACGCAGATCATGGACCGCATGAACGAGCTGACCTTCAACGCCAGCCTGTTGGCGCAGATGCGGGCGATCGACAAGATCAACCGCCTGCTGGCCCAGGGCGCGCTGGCCCCGGACGGCGGCAAATCGATACGCCTGCACCGCATCGACGGCGGCGAGGACTTGCTGGCGTACGCCGCCTCGACGAAATTGCGCAGTGACCCCGAACTGATCGAGGCCTTGTTCGACTTGGGTCATCGCGCGGCGACGCGCTGGCTGGCCACGCACCTGGACGCGGTGGGTGTGCGCAGCACGGTGGATGTGGTCCAGGACTACGAAGACGAAGCGCGCATCGGGCAAGACACCGTGTGCCCGGTGCCCTAAGCCGCACCCCCATCAGAGGATGTCGCGCTGACCCCGCTCGGACAACCAGCGGCGCGCCCGCACGAACTGCCCGCTGCCCAGAAACGGCGCCGGCCCGCGGCGGGCCGACAAGGGCGAAGGATGGTTGGATTCCAGCACGAGGACGTCGCGATCGCGCGCGGCCGCCTCGGCGCGGATCAGACCCGCCTTGGCTTGCGCGTGCGCACCCCACAGGAAGTAGACGCAGGGCGAGGCCGTCGCCGCCACGCGCGCGATCAAGGCATCGGTGAGCGCCTCCCAGCCTTGCCGGGCATGACTGGCGGGTTGCCCTTCTTCCACGGTGAGACAGGTGTTCAATAGCAGCACGCCCCGCTGCGCCCACTCGATCAGCGAACCATGCGCGGGCGAGACACCCAGCTCTTGGAAGATGTTGCGAAGTGACGGCGGCAGACGCACACCGGGCGCCACCGAGAAGGCCAGGCCCTGCGCCTGGCCGCGCCCGTGGTACGGGTCTTGACCGAGGATGACGATGCGCACCGACTGCAACGGCGTGAGTTCGAGCGCGCGAAACGGCTGCGGCGGAAAGACGGTGGCCCCCGCCGCGAGGCGCGCGCGCAGGAAGTCGCCCAGGCGCTGGCCCTGCGGCGAGACGAGGAAGGCATCGATCACCGGGCGCCAGTCGGGCGCGACGGGCCAGTGCTGCGGGTCCCAGGCCTGCAGGACATCGGACGGCGAGGCATCCGGTAGCAGCAGCGAGGCCTGGTTCATCACGGGCAGGATCGCTTAGGTCGGCCCGAACAACTGGGCCAGCGCCTCGCCCGGATCCGGGGCGCGCATGAAGGCTTCGCCCACCAGAAAGGCATGCACGCCCGCCTCACGCATCTTGCGCACGTCGGCAGCCGACAAGATGCCGGACTCGGTCACCAGCAAGCGGTCGGCGGGCAGGCGCGGCATCAGGTCCAGCGTGGTGTCCAGCGAGACTTCGAAGGTACGCAGGTTGCGGTTGTTCACGCCCACCAGCGGCGTCTTCAGGCGCAGCGCGCGATCGAGCTCGGCGCCGTCATGCACCTCGACCAGCACCGCCATGCCCAGGCCGCGCGCGATGGCCTCGAAGTCGGCCATCTGCGCATCGTCCAGGCAAGCGGCGATCAAGAGGATGCAGTCCGCGCCCATGGCGCGCGCCTCATAGACCTGATAGGGATCGACCAGAAAATCTTTGCGCAGCACCGGCAGGTCGCACGAGGCACGAGCCTGCTTGAGGTAATCGGGCTGGCCCTGAAAGAACTGGCGGTCGGTCAGCACGGACAAGCAGGCCGCGCCGTGTTCGGCATAGCTCTGGGCGATGTCGGCGGCGATGAATTCCGCACGCAGCACGCCCTTGCTGGGGCTGGCCTTCTTCACTTCGGCAATCACTGCGGGCTGGCCGGCGGCGATCTTGCGGCGCATCGCGCCCTCGAAATCGCGGGTGAGGACGCGGCTCTCGGCGTCGGCCCGCACGGCCTCGAGCGAGGCCTTCTTGCGGGCGGCGGCCACTTCTTCGTGCTTGACCGCGACGATCTTGTTCAGGATGTCAGACATGGGTTCAGGCCTTGTTGACGGCAAGCGAGTCGGCCACGCGCACCAGTTCGTCCAGCTTGGCGCGGGCTGCGCCGGACTCGAGGGCGGCGCGCGCCAGACCGATGCCCGCTTGCATGGAGTCGGCGACGTTGGCGGCATACAGGGCCACGCCGGCGTTGAGGATCACGATGTCGCGCGCGGGGCCGGGGCGGTTGTCCAGAACGCCGCGCAGCATCTCGCGCGATTCCTCGGCGGTCTCGACACGCAAGGCACGGTTACTGGCCATGGCCATGCCGAAGTCCTCGGGGTGGATCTCGTACTCGGTCAGTTGGCCGTTTTTCAGCTCGCCCACCAGGGTGGCGGCGCCCAGACTGACTTCGTCCATGCCGTCACGGCCGTACACCACCAGCGCATGCTCGGCGCCCAGTCGCTGCAAGGCGCGCACCTGGATGCCCACGAGATCGGGATGAAACACACCCATGAGGATGTTGGGTGCGCTGGCGGGATTGGTCAGCGGGCCCAGGATGTTGAAGATGGTACGCACGCCCAGCTCCTTGCGCACGGGCGCCACGTTCTTCATCGCGGGGTGGTGATTGGGCGCGAACATGAAACCGATGCCGACTTGCGCGATGCAGCGGGCGATCGCCTCGGGCGGCAAATTGATATTCAGACCCAAGCTCTCGAGGACGTCGGCGCTGCCCGATTTGCTGCTGACGCTGCGCCCGCCATGCTTGCTGACCTTGGCGCCTGCGGCGGCGGCCACGAACATCGAGCAGGTGGAGATGTTGAAGGTGTGCGAGCCGTCGCCACCGGTGCCCACGATGTCGACCAGGTGGGTGCGGTCGGCAACATGGACTTTGGTGGAGAACTCGCGCATCACCTCGGCGGCAGCGGTGATCTCGCCGATGGTTTCCTTCTTCACACGCAGGCCGGCGATGAAGGCAGCGGTCATGACGGGCGAGAGCTCGCCGCGCATGATCATGCGCATGATCGTGAGCATCTCGTCGTGAAAGATCTCGCGGTGCTCGATGGTGCGCTGGAGCGCTTCGTGGGGGGTGATGGAGAAGGTCATGTCTAGGCGCGGTTCAAAAAGTTGCGCAGCATCGCGTGGCCATGCTCAGTAAGGATGGACTCGGGATGAAACTGCACGCCCTCAATGGGCAGCTCGCGATGGCGCACGCCCATGATTTCGCCGTCGTCGGTCCAGGCGGTGGGGACGAGTTCGGCGGGGCAGCTGGATTTTTCGATGGCCAGCGAGTGGTAGCGGTTGACGGTGAAGCGCGCGGGCAGGCCGGCGAACACGCCTTGCTGCGTGGTGGTGATCTCGCTGGTCTTGCCGTGCATCAATTGCTGTGCGCGGACGATGCGGCCACCGAAGGCAGCGCCGATGCTCTGATGGCCCAGGCACACACCCAGAATCGGCAGCTTGCCGGCGAAGTGACGAATCGCCTCGACCGAGATGCCGGCCTCGGCTGGCGAGCAGGGGCCGGGCGAGATCACCAAGCGCTCGGGCTGGCGGGCGGCCACGCCTTCGAGCGTGATCTCGTCGTTGCGAAACACCTCGACCTGCGCGCCGAGCTCGCCGAAGTACTGCACCAGGTTGTAGGTGAAGCTGTCGTAGTTGTCGATCATCAGAAGGCGCATGGTTTTACTCCAGTCCTTCTTCCACCAGCTCGCTGGCGCGCAGCAAGGCGCGCGCCTTGGCTTCGGTTTCCTTCCACTCCATCTCGGGCACCGAGTCGGCGACCACGCCGGCCGCAGCCTGCACATACAGCGTCTGGTCCTTGATGATGCCGGTGCGAATGGCGATGGCCACGTCCATGTCGCCGGCGTAACTGAGGTAGCCGCAAGCGCCGCCATA
>JBIKUT010000185.1:0-4873 GCA_044347465.1 Ramlibacter sp. | reverse complement strand
GCCTGAGATCACCCGCACGGTGGATCCGGCCATGGGGGTGTTGGGCAGGCCCTGGCTGAAGGCGGCTTCGATTTCGTAGCGTAGTTGGCCAGCCGCCTCCTGGGCGCAATCGAGGGCCACGCTGTCGGTGAGGCGGATGCCATTGGCGTAGCGCGCCGGATGCCCCTTCAGGCGCAGTTGTTCGTTCACTTGCGGCCGAAAGCCGTGCACCAGCACGATCTTCACGCCCATGCTCTGAATCAGGGCCAGGTCCTGGGCGATCAGGTGCAACTTGCCCGCGGCAATGGCCTCGCCCGCCAGGCCGACCACGAAGGTCTTGCCCCGGTGCATGTGGATATAGGGCGCCACCGAGCGGAACCAGGGCACGAAGGTGAAGTTGAAGACGGCGGACATGGGCGTGAGGGATGCGTGGGGGAAAGTGTACGGGAAGGGCCGGCCTCGCCTGTGTCCGCACGATAATCCGAGGCTTTTGACCGGTCCGCTTTGTCCCTTCCACGCATCACTTTCCCCGAGTCCCTGCCGGTATCCGCCCGGCGCGAGGAAATCATGGCGGCGATCGCGGCCCACCCCGTGGTCATCGTCTGCGGCGAGACGGGCTCGGGCAAGACCACCCAATTGCCCAAGATCGCCCTGGCCCTGGGGCGTGGGCGTCTCAACGCAGGCCCCGGGCGCGTCGGCAAGCTGATTGGCCACACCCAGCCCCGACGCATCGCGGCCTCCAGCGTGGCCAAGCGCATCGCCGAGGAACTGGACACGCCCCTGGGCGAGGTGGTGGGCTACAAGGTGCGCTTTCAGGACCGGCTCTCGCGCGAGGCCTCGGTCAAGCTCATGACCGACGGCATCTTGCTGGCGGAGACGCAGACCGATCCGCTGCTCTCGGCCTACGACACCCTGATCATCGACGAGGCGCACGAACGCAGCCTCAATATCGACTTCTTGCTTGGCTACCTGCGCCAGCTCCTGCCCCGACGGCCCGATCTGAAGGTGATCGTGACTTCGGCCACCATCGATGCCGAGCGCTTTGCGAGGCACTTCGCCACGCCGGCAGCCGGCCCTGGCCAGGAGCCTATGCCGGCCCCGGTGATCTATGTCTCGGGCCGCACCTTCCCGGTCGAACAGCGTTGGCGGCCCTTCGAGGACAGCCGCGATTACGGCCTGAACGAGGCGATTGCCGACGGGGTGGATGAACTCTGGGGCGGCGCGGGCGCCCGTCTGGGCGGCGACATCCTCGTTTTTCTGCCTGGCGAGCGCGAGATCCGTGAGGCGGCTGACCACTTGCGGGGCCACCTGGCCCACAACCCGATCCTGCGCGGCGCCGAGGTGCTGCCGCTGTTTGCCCGCCTGTCCCAGGCCGAACAAGACCGCATCTTCGAGTCGCACGGCGGGCGCCGCATCGTGCTGGCCACCAACGTGGCCGAGACCTCCCTGACCGTGCCGGGCATCCGCTATGTGATTGACTCCGGCACCGCGCGTGTGAAGCGATACAGCTTTCGCAGCAAGGTCGAACAGCTGCTGGTCGAGCCGATCAGCCAGGCCGCTGCCAACCAGCGCGCGGGCCGCTGCGGGCGTGTGGCGGATGGCATCTGCATCCGCCTGTACGACGAAAAAGATTTTGCGGGCCGTCCGCGCTTTACCGACCCCGAGATCCTGCGCTCGTCGCTGGCGGGCGTGATCCTGCGCATGAAGGCGCTGCGCCTGGGGGCGGTGGAGGAATTTCCTTTTCTGGAGGCGCCGCAGCGGCGCGCCATCACCGACGGCTACCAACTTCTGGGCGAGTTGGGGGCGGTGGACGAGGCCAACGAGCTGACGGACATCGGCCGCGAGTTGGCCCGACTGCCGCTGGATCCGCGGGTGGGCCGCATGATCCTGGAGGCGCGTGGGCGCGGCGCCCTGGAGGAAGTGTTGGTGGTGGCCTCCGCGCTGTCGGTGCAAGACGTGCGGGATCGCCCGATGGAGGCCCAGACCCAGGCCGACCAGCAGCATGCGAAGTTTGACGACGAGAAGAGCGAGTTCTCCGGCTACCTGACCCTGTGGCAGTGGCTGCACGACGCGCGCGGGGGCAAGTCCCCGGCGAGTCCCGGCGCTTCAGGCGTGGGGGATACCCACAAGCTGTCCAACCGCCAGTACGAGCAGCTGCTACGCCAGAATTTCATCAACATCCGCCGGGTGCGCGAATGGCGCGACATCCACAGCCAGCTGCTGACGGTGGTGACCGAGCACAAGTGGCAAGTGAACGCGCAGCCCGCGTCTTACGAGGCCTTGCACAAGTCCATGCTGGCCGGACTTTTGGGCAACATCGGCTGGAAGCTGGAGGAATCGCCGTCGAACAATCCCGCCACGGGTGCACGTGCGGGTGCGGGCGGGACGGCGTCCTCGGAGTACCTGGGCGCGCGCGGCATCAAGTTTCACCGTCATCCCGGCGCTCACCTGAAAAAGCGCCCAGGCCGCTGGATCGTCTGCGCCGAGTTGGTGGAGACCACGCGCCTGTTCGGGCGCGGCATCGCCAACATCGACCCGCAGTGGGTGGAGGAGGTCGCGGGCCACCTGCTGAAAAAGCAGCTGCTCGATCCGCATTGGGAGAAAAAACAGGCCGAGGTGGTGGCCCTGGAGCGGGCGACGCTGTATGGCTTGGTGATTTACAGCGGGCGGCGCGTGTCCTTCGCCCGGGTCGATCAGGCGGGCGCGCGCGAGATCTTCCTCCGAGAAGGCCTGGTCGAGGGGCAGTGGGAGACGACCTTGCCGTTCCTGGCGTCAAACCGCAAACTGATACGCCAGGTGCAGGACATGGAGCACAAGTCGCGCCGGCAAGACGTGCTGGTGGACGACGAACTGATCTTCGCCTTCTACGACCAGCAGCTGCCTGCCGACGTGTACAGCGGTACCACCTTCGAGGGCTGGTACCGCACCGAGAGCCGCAAGAACCCGAGCCTATTGAAGCTCACGCGCGAGGAATTGATGCGGCACGAGGCCGCGGGCATCACGACCGAAGCCTTCCCGCGCACGGTACGTCTGGGCGGGGTGGACTGCGCCACTAGCTTTCTGCACGAACCCGGTGATGCGCGCGACGGCCTGACGGTGACCGTGCCGCTGTTTGTGCTCAATCAAGTGAATGAGGAGCGCTGCGAGTGGCTGGTGCCGGGCATGCTGCGTGACAAGATCCAGGCACTCCTGAAAAGCCTGCCGCAAAAACCGCGTTCGCGCTTTGTGCCGTTGCCAGAGTCGGCGGCGCGTTTGGCTGGCGAGATGACGGCGCCCGAGGCCTGGGCGAACGGGTCTTTGACGGATGCCCTGCTCAAACGCGTACGCGATGCCACCAGCCTGGATGTCAAGCGCACGGATTTCAAGTTGGACATGGTGCCGGCGCACTTGTTCATGAACCTGCGCGTGGTTGATGAACACGGTCGACAGCTGGGAATGGGGCGCAACCTGGGCGCGCTCAAGTCCGATCTGGGCGCTCAGGCCCGCGGGGCCTTTCAGGCGCTAGCGTCGCTCAAGGCGCCGGCTGCGCCGCCCACGCGCGAGCCGGTGGCGGTGCCGGCACCACAAGTGGGTACGGCAGTTCGCAAAGCCCCGACCGCCGCTGCGCCTGCGCCGTCCTCGCCCTCGGTGGAGGCCGGTCGTCGCTACACCGCCTGGGACTTTGGCGAGCTGCCCGAGCTGATGGAGATCCGCCAGGGCGGCACCAGCTTGATTGGCTTTCCGGCGCTGGTGGATCTGGGCGACGCGGTGACGCTGGAGGTGTTCGATGAGCCGCAGGTCGCCGCCGCCCGGCACCGCGCAGGCCTGCGGCGCCTGTTTGCCCTCCAGATCCGCGATGCCCTCAAGTACCTCGAGAAGAACATCCCCGATCTTCAGAAGATGGCGGTGGCCTTTATGGCTTTGGGCTCGGCCGAAGAATTGCGCGCGCAGATCATTGACGTGGCGCTGGATCGCGCCTTCCTGCTCGATCCCTTGCCCGGGGACGCTGCGGCCTTCAAGCAGCGGATCGAGGAGGGACGTGGCCGTCTCACGCTGATCGCCAACGAAGTGGCCCGCCTGGCCGCGACCATCCTGGCCGAATACGCCACCGCCCTGCGCAAGATCAAGGACACCCGCCAAGCGCCCGAGGCCACGCAGGACGCGACGCAGCAACTGCAGCGGCTGGTGGGCAAGCGTTTCTTGGCGGAGACCCCGTGGCTGGCCTTGCAGCATTACGCCCGCTATCTCAAGGCCGTGACCCTGCGTCTGGACAAGCTGCGGGCCGACCCGGCGCGGGATGCCCAGCGCCTGGCCGATCTCAAGCCGCAGGAGCAGCGTTACTGGCGGCTGGTGGCCGAGCGCAAGGGCGCGGTCGATGCGCGCATGCTCGAATTTCGTTGGCTCCTGGAGGAATTGCGCGTGAGCCTCTTCGCCCAGGAACTGCGCACGCCCCAGCCGGTGAGCGTCAAGCGGCTGGACAAGGTCTGGGCACAGCTGCTGCAGTGAGCCGGGCGACTGGCCTAGACTGAAACTTATGACCGTACGTACCTTGCTCAAAATGGGCGATCCGCGCTTGCTGCAGCAGGCCCGGCCCGTGAATGAATTCGACACACCGGCTTTGCACGAACTGCTTGCCGATATGCAGGACACCATGGCCGCCGCCCAGGGCGCCGGCTTGGCCGCCCCGCAGATCGGGGTGGACCTGCAAGTGGTGATCTTCGGCACCGACGCGCCCAATCCGCGCTACCCGGATGCGCCCATCGTGCCGCGCACCGTGTTGATCAACCCGGTGATCACGCCGGTGGGCGACGAAGAGGAAGAGGGCTGGGAGGGCTGCCTGTCGGTGCCGGGCCTGCGGGGCTTGGTACCTCGTCATCGGCGCATCCGCTACCAAGGGCGAGACCCGCAGGGTCGC
>JBIKUT010000184.1:0-4900 GCA_044347465.1 Ramlibacter sp. | reverse complement strand
GCAGGCAAGTCCATCTTGATCGACGCCTTGCAGCTCGCGCTGGGCGCGCGCGCCGATGCCGGCGCCGTGCGCGAGGGCGCAACGCGCGCCGACATCAGCGCCGAGTTCGACACGCCCGCCCACCTGGGCACCTGGCTGGAAGAAGCTGGCTTCGAAAACAGTGACACCCTGCTCCTGCGACGCAACATCGACGCCCAAGGCAAGAGCCGCGCCTGGATCAATGGCGCACCGGCCACCGCCACCCAGCTGCGCGAGGCCGCCGACCACCTGGTGGACATTCACGGCCAACATGCCTGGCAAAGCCTGACCCGGCCCGAGGCCGTGCGCGGCCTGCTCGATGCCTACGCCGGCACCAGCACCCAGCGCCTGGCCACCTTGTGGCAGGCCTGGCGCGCCGCGCAGAAAGCCCTGACCGACGCCCGCGCCGCCCAGGACACCCTGCAACGCGAACGCGAGCGCTTGGCCTGGCAGATCGGCGAATTGGACAAGCTCGCCCCCGGCGCAGACGAATGGGACGACCTCAACGCCAGCCACACCCGGCTGGCCCATGCCCAAAGCCTGATCGACGCCGCGCAAGCCGCCCTCGGTGCCCTCGAGGGCGAAGACCATGGCGCCACCGCTTCGCTGGCCCAGGCCCGCAGCGCGCTGCAAGAGCAAGAGCACCTGGAGCCCGAGTTCCAGGCCTTGGCCGAGGTGATCGCCTCCAGCCTCGCGCAGGCCGAAGACGCGGCGCACTCGCTGCACACCTACCTACGCAAGACCGACCTGGACCCGGCCCGCCTGGCCGAACTCGACGAACGCATGTCGCTGTGGATGTCGCTGGCGCGCCGCTACAAGCGCACACCGCAAGAACTACCCGCCTTGCTCGCCAGCTGGAAAGACGAGCTCACACGCCTCGATAGCGCCGCCGACCTCGAGGGCCTGGAGGCCGCCGAGGGCAAGACACAGCAGGCCTGGCTCACCGAAGCCCGCGCCCTGTCCAAGACCCGCACCAAAGCCGCCCCCAAGCTGGCCCAGGCCATCACCCAGGCCATGCAGGGTCTGGGCATGCAAGGCGGCCGCTTCGAGGTCGCCCTGGAGCCTCTGCCGGCGCCCGCGCAACACGGCCTGGAGGACGTCGCCTTCCTCGTGGCCGGCCACGCCAGCAGCACACCGCGCCCCGTCGGCAAGGTGGCCTCGGGGGGCGAGCTCTCGCGCATCGCGCTGGCGATTGCTGTCACCACCAGCGAATTGGGCAACGCCCAGACCCTAATCTTTGACGAGGTCGACTCCGGTGTCGGCGGTGCAGTCGCCGAGACGGTGGGTCGCCTCATGAAGCAATTGGGCCGCGACCGCCAGGTGCTGGCCGTCACCCATCTGCCCCAAGTGGCGGCCTGCGCCGACCACCATCTGGTCGTCGCCAAGCGCGCTGACGCACAGGGCGCCTCCAGCCAGGTGGCCCCGGTCAGCGGCGAGCAACGCGTGGCCGAGGTCGCCCGCATGCTGGGGGGTGAGCGGCTATCCGGCACCACCCTGGCCCACGCCAAGGAAATGCTCGGCGACGGTGCCGCCCCATGAGCGCCGGCTTGGAGCTGGTCCTGATCACCGGCATGTCCGGCTCGGGCAAGTCGGTGGCGCTGCGCGCCCTCGAAGACGCCGGCTACTACTGCGTCGACAACCTGCCGCCCGAGCTGCTGCTGTCCTTCGTCACGCTCGAAGAACAATCGGCCACGCCACGCGTGGCCATCGCGATGGACGTGCGCAGTGCGGCCTCGCTGCCCCAGGTGCCCGCGCAACTGGCCGAACTCGCGCAGCGCGGTATCGCGGTGCGCTCGCTGTTCCTGGACTCCACCACCGACACGCTGGTGCGGCGCTTTTCCGAGACGCGTCGCCGACATCCGCTGTCTGCCCGCGTACGTGGTGCGGCCGAAGCCACCGACTTGCACCGTGCGCTGGTCGATGCGATCGAGCTCGAGCGCGAGCTGCTGGCCGACCTGCGCGAACGCGCGCATGTGATCGACACCAGCGTCATTCGGTCCGCGCAATTGCAGGCCCATGTCAAATCGCTGCTCTCGGCCCCGAGCAACCAGGTCACGCTGGTGTTTGAGTCCTTCGCCTTCAAGCGGGGCATTCCGGTCGATGCCGACTATGTGTTTGATGTGCGCATGCTGCCCAACCCGCACTACGAGCCCGAGCTGCGCGATCTCACGGGCGCCGACGCGCCGGTCATTGCCTTCTTGCAGGCGCAGGACGAGGTCGAGCGCATGTACGCGCACATCGAAGGATTTCTCACCGCCTGGCTGCCGGCGCTGGCGCGCGACCACCGCAGCTATGTGACCGTGGCCCTGGGCTGCACCGGCGGCCAGCACCGCTCGGTGTACCTGGTGGAGCGCCTGGCCGCCGCCTTCGGCACGCAATGGACCACGCTGCGGCGCCACCGCGAACTCGACGGGCAGACGCGCGCGCCTTAGTCCGCGAGCAGCTTGCGCACCGGCGCGGGCAGACCCAGCGCGGGCCACTGGTCGGCCCCAAACCAGGCCCCGCCCCCTGTGGGCGACTGCGCATCCAGATCCACCGTCACCGGATGCAAGTGCAAGTCCTTGTGTGTCAGGACATGCACGAAAGACACGCCGTCCACAGGCGACGCCTGCGCGGGCACCACCGCGCGCAATGCGGCATCCGATTCAAAAACCGGCAGGCAGTACAAGCCCGCCCAGACGCCCTGCTGCGGACGCTTGTCTAGCCAGACCGCGCCGTCGGAGCGACGCGCCAGCAGCAACCACAGCGACTGCGCGCTGCGTTTGAGTTTGCGCGTGCGCACGGGGTAGCGCGTGGGCTCGCCTGCGCTTTTGGCGGTGCACAGGGATTGCACCGGGCACGCACCACACAGCGGCGCGCGAGGCAGGCAGACGGTGGCCCCCAGGTCCATCAGCCCCTGGGTGTAGGCCGGCATATCGGCCGGGACCGTCGGCACCATGGCCTGGGCCAGATCCCACAGGGCACGCTCGTGGCGCACCACCGCCAGGTCGTCGGCGAAGCCGCGCGCGCGCGCCAGGACCCGCTTGACGTTGCCATCGAGAATGGCGATGCGTTCGTCGAAGCAAAACGCCGCGATGGCAGCCGCCGTCGATCGGCCGATACCGGGCAAGGTCTGAAGTTGTTCGGCGCTGCGCGGAAACGCGCCGCCATGCACGGTCACGACCTGCTGCGCGCAGCGATGCAGGTTGCGGGCCCGGCTGTAGTAGCCCAGGCCGCTCCACAGACCCAAGACCGCGTCCTGCGAGGCGGCTGCCAGCGCCCCCACATCGGGGAAGCTTTCCAGAAAGCGGGCGTAGTAGGTCAGCACCGTGGCCACCTGCGTCTGCTGCAACATGATCTCGGACAGCCACACGCGATACGGGTCGCGCGTGGCCTGCCAGGGCAGTTCGCGGCGGCCGTGCGCGCGCTGCCAGTGCACGACCTGCGGGGCGAACGCGCTCCAATCGATCGCGGGCGCGTTCACCGCTGGCACCGCGTGCAGTAATAGGTCGCGCGCTGGCCCTGCACGATCCGGCGCACCGGCGCCTGGCACACCCGACAGGGCAGGCCGGCGCGGTCATACACCTTGGCCTCGAGCTGGAAGTAGCCCGACTCGCCCTGCGCATTGGAGAAATCGCGCAAGGTGCTGCCGCCCTTTTCAACGGCGCGCGCCAGCACATCGCGCACGGCGGCATGCAAGCGGCTCGCACGCGCCAGGCTGATACGCGAGGCCCGTGTGGTGGGTCGGATGCCCGCCAGAAAAAGCGCCTCCGATGCGTAGATGTTGCCGACCCCGACCACCACATCACCGGCCAGCAGCACCTGCTTGATCGGCGCATGGCGCCTTTGCAGGCCAGCGTGGAAGGCCTGCGGGTCAAAGTCCTCGCCCAACGGCTCGACGCCCAGGCCCCCGAGCAACTTCACGGCGACGGGCGCAGATTCGGCGCTGGCGTGGACCACCGCACCGAAACGGCGCGGATCGTGCAAGCGCAGCACTCCGCGGCTGGTGGTCAGATCAAAGTGATCGTGGGGGCCCGCAGGCGGATGCGCGGGCGCAAACGACAAGCTGCCCGACATGCCCAGATGCACCAGCAGCAGGCCATCGTCAAGATCGAGCAGCAGGTACTTGCCCCGACGCCGCACGCCGCACACCACGCGTCCGACCAGTTGGTCGGGTTCGCAGCCCAGGGGCCAGCGCAGGGGCTTGCCGACACGCGCCGACACAATGCGTGCGCCCGCGATGCGGTCGGCAAAACTCAGGCGCGTGACTTCAACTTCGGGCAGTTCGGGCATAGGCGGGAAGCGGCGATTATGATGGCCCGCATGATGTCGCTCCCTCGCGCCCCGGTCCTCGCGTCGCTGCTGCTGGCAGCCTTCCAGGGCGCCCACGCGCAAGCCCCGACGCCAGCGCCCGCGGCCTCCGCTGCGACCGCTGCGGCGCCTGTTGCGAGCGCCCCCAAGCCTTCGGCTCTGAGCGCCGAACTTTTCTACCAGCTGCTGGTGGGCGAGTTGGCCGCGCGCGGTACCGACCCCGGCGCGGGCTTCTCGCTGATGCTCGATACCGCCCGCAAGACGAATGACCCGGCGCTGTACCAGCGCGCCGTGCAGATCGCACTGGAGGCCCGCGCGGGCGAATCGGCGCTGCAGGCGGCACGCGCCTGGCGCCAGGCCCAGCCGGCGTCGCGCGACGCCAATCGCTTCGTGCTGCAGCTGCTGCTGGCCCTCAATCGCATTGCCGAATCGGCGGAGGTCCTGAAGGCGCAGATCCAACTGACCCCGCCGGCCGAACGCGAAGCCGCCATCTCCCTGGTGCCGCGCCTGTATGCCCGCGCCAGCGACAAGCGCCTGGCCGCCAGCGTGACCGAACAGGCCCTGGCCGACGCCTTGTCGCGGCGCGAGACGG
>JBIKUT010000182.1:0-4911 GCA_044347465.1 Ramlibacter sp. | reverse complement strand
CTCCATCAGCATCGCGCCCTACCCAGAGGCCAACGCCGCCGCCATTGACCCGGCCGCCATGGCCTGGATGGCACACCTGAAATCCGTGGTCGACGCCTGCCGCAACCTGCGGGGCGAGATGAATGTCTCGCCCTCTACCCGCCTGCCTTTGCTCGCGGTAGGCGACGCCGCCTTCTTGCGCGAAGCCGCCCCGGTGCTGCAGGCCCTGGCCAAACTCAGTGAGGTCCGCGTCTTCGACGACGAGGCCGCCTGGGCCGCAGCTGCCCAGGCCGCGCCCGTGGCCCTGGCCGGCGACGCCCGCCTGTGCCTGTTCATGGAGATCGACGTCGCCGCCGAAAAGGCGCGCCTGGCCAAGGAAGCCGCGCGCATCGAGGGCGAGCTGGCCAAGGCAAACGGCAAGCTGTCCAACGAAGCCTTCGTCGCCAAGGCACCGGCTGCGGTGATCGAACAAGAGCGCGCACGCATCGCCCAATTCGGCGCCACCCTCGAACGCCTGCGCGAGCAGCTGCGTCGCCTGGAGGGCTGATCGTTAAGATTCGCACGCAGGCCTGCGCGCCGTCGCGTCTTGTCTGACACCCGCGCGCGCCAGGAGACGACCCCCTGACGCCCGCGCGCCCCCAGACTCAGCCCCGATCAATGCCCGCCCCGACGCCGCCACAGAGAAAGCCCATGAATCCTTCGACGCCCTTGCGCCCCGCCGTCTCGATCCAAAAAGCCGTCTTCCCCGTCGCGGGTCTGGGCACGCGTTTCCTGCCGGCCACCAAGGCCCAACCCAAGGAAATGCTGCCGATCGTCGACAAGCCTCTTATCCAATACGCGGTCGAAGAGGCCTATGCCGCCGGTATCCGCCACATGATCTTCGTCACGGGCCGCAGCAAGCGCGCCATCGAAGACCACTTTGACACCGCCTACGAGCTCGAGACCGAGCTTGAAGCCGCCAACAAGAAAGAGCTCCTTGCCCTGGTGCGCTCCATCAAGCCCGACGACATGGACTGCTCCTATGTGCGTCAGGCCCGCATGCTGGGCCTGGGCCATGCCGTCCTGTGCGCACAGCCCCTGGTCGGTAACGAGCCATTCGCCGTGCTGCTCGCCGATGACCTGATGATCGGCGCCGACGGCGGACCGGGCGTGCTGGCGCAGATGGTGAAAGTGTTCGAGCAGGTGCACACCTCGGTGCTCGCCGTCCAGGAAGTGCCACGAGACCATGTGCGCCGCTACGGCATCGTCGCGGGGGATCCGGCGGGCGCGCACCTTACCCGCGTGCGCCAGATGGTCGAAAAGCCCAGCCCCGAACAAGCCCCCTCGCGCATGGGTGTGGCGGGCCGCTACATCCTCACGCCGGCGGTCTTCGATCAGATCCGCCAACAAACGCGCGGCGCCGGCGGCGAGATCCAGCTAACCGATGGCATTGCCCGCCTCATCGAGACCGAAGGCGTGCACGCCTACCACTACGCTGGGAAGCGCTACGACTGCGGCAGCAAACAGGGTTTCCTGGAAGCGACGGTCGAACTCGCCCTCAAACACCATGAAGTGGGCGACGAGTTCCGTCGCTACCTCAAGAACCTGGTGTGCTGAGTTGGGGGTGGGCCTGCGCGCCCGCCCGAGGCGTCAACGCCGACGCAGCACGTGGATGAATTCCACGCCCTGCGTTTGCTGCTCCACCAGCTCGTGCCCAGTCTGGCGTGCAAACGCCTGAAAGTCGCGCAGCGAGCCTGCATCGGTCGCCACCACCTTGAGCAACTGCCCCGAGGTGAGTTCGGCCAGCGCCTTCTTGGCCTTGAGTATGGGCAGCGGGCAATTGAGCCCGCGCGTGTCGATTTCTTTGGTGATGTCCATGCGTGTGTCCTGCGCCGTCTCATTCGCGCCGCTCGGAGGGATCCGGCGCGCTGCTTCGCACAAATTCCATGAAGCGCGGCTCATGCCCCTGGCGCCGCAGCCAGTCGGCCAGCGCGTGGCCGGTGCCTGAGGGCCAGCAACGCACCTCGTCGTACGCGTACAGGCGCCACTCGGCCAGCTCGGGCGAGAGCTTCACCTCGCCATGCGCCACCGCGTGGTAGGCAATGATCACCTGGTTCATGCGCTGAAAGTCGTAGACCCCGATCAGATCCAGGTGGCTCACCGCCAGCTGGGTTTCCTCGCGGATCTCGCGCACGATGCCCTCCTCGGGCGTCTCACCGGCCTCCATGAAGCCGGTGATCAAGGCAAACATCTTTCCGGACCACGCCGCGTTGCGCGCCAGCAGAATCTGATCTTGGTACTGCACCACCGCGGCCAGCACCGGCGTCGGATTGTTCCAGTGGGTGAAGCCGCAAGCCGGCACCGTGCAGCGCAGGCGCTCGCAAAGCCCGCCGTCTTCCTCTTGGGCGATCAAGGCCAGCGGCGCGGCGCACTGCGGGCAAAAGCGAAAGGCCGCCTGCGTCATCCCGTCGCGCTCAAGCCGGGAACACGCCCGTGGAGAGGTAGCGGTCGCCGCGATCGCACACGATGAACACGATGGTGGCGTTTTCCACCTTCTTCGCGATCTCCTGGGCCACCCAGCACGCACCCGCCGCCGAGATCCCCGCAAAGATCCCCTCCTCGCGCGCCATGCGCCGGCACATCTCCTCGGCGTCGTCCTGGCTCACGTAGACCAGTTCGTCCACCGCGGTCGGCTCGTAGATCCGGGGCAGGTACTCCTGCGGCCATTTGCGTATACCGGGAATGCGCGAGCCTTCACTGGGCTGCGCGCCGATGATGCGAATCGCCGGGTTCTTTTCTTTCAGAAACTTCGACACGCCGGTGATGGTGCCGGTGGTCCCCATCGCGCTCACGAAATGCGTGACCCGCCCGCCGGTCTGCTCCCAGATTTCGGGGCCTGTGGTTTCGTAGTGAATGCGGGGGTTATCGGCGTTGGCGAACTGGTCCAGCACCCGGCCCTTGCCCTCACGTTGCATGTTCTCGGCCAGATCGCGCGCGTACTCCATGCCCCCGCTCTTGGGCGTGAGCAGCAGTTCGGCGCCAAAGGCCTTCATGGTTTGGGCCCGCTCGATCGACAGGTCCTCCGGCATGATCAGCACCATGCGATAGCCCTTGATGGCGGCGGCCATCGCCAGCGCGATGCCGGTGTTGCCCGAGGTGGCCTCAATCAGGGTGTCACCGGGGCGGATCTCGCCGCGCTCCTCGGCTCGCGCGATCATCGACAGCGCCGGACGGTCTTTCACCGAGCCCGCCGGGTTGTTGCCCTCGAGCTTGCCCAGGATCACATTGCCCCGCTTCAGGTTGTCGGCTACGCCGATGCGCTGCAGCGCCGCCAAGGGCGTCTTTCCAACCGCATCTTCAATCGTCGGGTACTTCATGCGCGCCACTGTGCCATAATTTTCGGCTGCTCAGACCGCACCGCCCGAGTGGTGAAATTGGTAGACGCAGGGGACTCAAAATCCCCCGCCGCAAGGCGTGCCGGTTCGATTCCGGCCTCGGGCACCACAGCGCACTCAGCCCCCGCACCCATCGCGGGCGCTCATGCGGTGGAACCGACATCCCCGCAACGCCACATACCCTGTATCGCCGGGCCCCTCCGGCCCAGTTGCCTTGTCCTGCGATCTGTTTGCGGGGGGGCGTCCACCCATGACACTGTTTCATCTCCGTGGCCCTGTCAGTCCCGCCTTCCCCGGCGCGGTGACGCCGGTCACACCGCCCAGGGCCGCCGAACCCGATGCCCCCTGGGACCTACCGCCACCCAGCGGCGCATCCGATCCCCCACCGGCCAACGGTCGCTCAATGGGGGGCGTGCCGTATGCCGGCCGCCTGATCGATGCCGCAGAACGCACGCTCGATCGGCCGGGCCGTGCGCAAGCCCCGGACTCCGCGCAGCGCACCCAGCAGGCCCTGCAAGAGGCCGCGCGGGCGCTCGCTGGCGTCGACTACCTCACCCAACTCGAGCTTTCAGCCGTCTACCGGGGCCCAGGCTTCAAAGCCGTGGCCCAAGGCCTGGGCCTGTCACCGCACGCCCTGGACGCATCCACCCGCGATCAAATCGATGCCCGCATGGGGTTGCGCTTTGCCGAGGCGGCTGCCAACGGCGGTTCACCGGTGGACCGCCAAGTCGCGTCACAATGGTTACATTATGAGCTATTTATATTGACTTGTTGACGACTCTGGGGCAACTTACAGGTCTTCTGTAGTTCTTTGGAGTTATCTTGCAAATCGCCCCCGCCTCCTCCGATGCCCCGCATCCGTCCGCCGCGGGCACGCCACCTCCCCTCCAAAGCACGTCCCAGCTAAGCCCCGACGACGAGGCCCTTTTCCGCCAACTCGTCCGATCCCATCAGGGCAGGCTCTACCGGTTCATCGTCAAGCACATCGGATGGGGATCCGATGCCGAGGACCTCACCCAGCAGGCTTTCGTCGAAGCTGCACGCAGTTACGCCACCTTCAAGGGCGCGTCGGAGCTGTCCACCTGGCTCTACGGCATCGCCATGAACCTGGTGCGCAACTACCTGTCGCGCTCACCCCACCGGCGCTACACCTTCGAGGGCGATGACGTCCTGTCCGAAACCTCCTGCGCCCGTCCCGACCCCTTTGAGCAACTCTCGCTTTCGGAATCGGTCCGCGCAATCGAAAAAGCCCTGGCCGAACTCGCACCGGACATGCGCGACGTGCTGCTGCTGGTCGCCCTGGATGAACTGAGCTATGAAGAAGCCGCCGTCATGCTGTCCATCCCGGTCGGCACCGTGCGCAGTCGGGTCTCCCGTGCGCGCAGCTCGCTGCGCAAGCGCCTGAGCGCCGAGAAGGTCGAACTGGGGTTCTGATCTCAGCGCTCGGTCGGATCTGCTAGCGGCGCCACGGCAGCCGAGGCAGGCGCCACGAGCTTGGGCCGGATCAAGAAAAGTCGCTCCCGCTTTTGCACGGTCCGCGACTTGCTGGCGAACAACG
>JBIKUT010000183.1:0-4911 GCA_044347465.1 Ramlibacter sp. | reverse complement strand
CAAGATCCTGCTGCGCCTGACCTTTGCTGGCGCCCTGTACATCACCCTCGTGTGCTTGCTGCCCGAGTTCCTGATCCTGAAATACAACGTGCCGTTCTACTTTGGCGGCACCTCCCTGTTGATCATCGTGGTCGTCACGATGGACTTCATGGCTCAGGTTCAGAACTACCTGATGTCGCAGCAGTACGAGTCCCTGCTCAAAAAAGCCAATTTCAAGACCTCGGCCGGCGGCTGAAGTCACGTTCAGGAATTTAGGAGAAAACCAAATGAGAGTTTCGGCTTCCGTCAAGAAGATCTGCCGCAACTGCAAGATCATCCGTCGCAAGGGCGTGGTCCGCGTGATCTGCACCGATCCGCGCCACAAGCAGCGCCAGGGCTGATTAGAGAGTTAAGGAAAGACGCATATGGCACGTATCGCTGGCATCAACATCCCGCCGCACAAGCACACCGAAATCGGCCTGACCGCCATCTTCGGTATCGGTCGCACCCGCGCTCGCAAGATTTGCGAAGCCTGCGGCATCGACTACGCCAAGAAGGTCAAAGACCTGACCGACGCCGATCTGGAAAAGATCCGCGACCAGATCGGTCTGCTCACGATCGAAGGTGACCTGCGTCGCGAGACGACCATGAACATCAAGCGTCTGATGGACATCGGTTGCTACCGCGGCTTCCGTCATCGTCGCGGCCTGCCCATGCGCGGTCAGCGCACCCGCACCAATGCCCGCACCCGCAAGGGTCCGCGCAAGGCGGCTCAGGCTCTGAAGAAATAAACGGGAAAGAGAACAGACATGGCCAAGGCTCCCGCCAATAACGCCGCGCAGCGTGTGCGCAAGAAGGTTCGCAAGAACGTGTCCGACGGCGTCTGCCACGTGCACGCGTCCTTCAACAACACGATCATCACCATCACCGATCGCCAGGGCAACGCCCTGTCCTGGGCCTCCTCCGGCGGCCAGGGCTTCAAGGGTTCGCGCAAGTCCACTCCCTTCGCCGCGCAGGTCGCGTCCGAAGTGGCCGGCCGCGCCGCCATTGAGCAAGGCATCAAGAACCTCGACGTCGAGATCAAGGGCCCCGGCCCCGGTCGCGAGTCGTCGGTGCGCGCGCTGGCTGCGCTGGGCATCCGCATCACGTCCATCGCCGACGTGACGCCCGTCCCGCACAACGGCTGCCGTCCCCAGAAGCGCCGCCGCATCTGATCGCCCTGGCGATCACCTGCAGCCCCGCGCTTCAACGTTTTTTAACCAAGCCCACCGCCGGCACCCTTCGGGCGCCGGCTCCCGCAGCAATAGGCTGCGGCAGATCAAGAAGGACATCACGTGGCACGTTACCTCGGCCCCAAGGCCAAACTTTCCCGCCGTGAAGGCACGGACCTGTTCCTCAAGAGCGCTCGCCGCTCGATCAGCGACAAGGCCAAATTCGACTCCAAGCCCGGCCAACATGGCCGCACCTCGGGCCAGCGCACCTCCGACTTCGGCCTGCAGCTGCGCGAGAAGCAAAAGGTCAAGCGCATGTACGGCGTGCTCGAAAAGCAGTTCCGCCGCTACTTCGCCGAAGCCTCGCGCCGCAAAGGCAACTCGGGCGCCAACCTGCTGTTCATCCTCGAGTCCCGTCTGGACAACGTGGTCTACCGCATGGGCTTTGGCTCGACCCGCGCCGAAGCGCGCCAGCTGGTCTCGCACAAGGCCATCACGGTCAACGGCAAGCCGGTCAACATCCCGTCCTACCTGGTCAAGACCGGTGACGTGGTGTCCGTCCGCGACAAGTCCAAGAAGCAGAACCGCGTCGTCGAGGCCCTGCAACTGGCCCAGCAGGTCGGCATCCCGGCCTGGGTGGAAGTCAACGCCGACAAGGCCGAAGGCACCTTCAAGAAAGTGCCCGATCGCGACGAATTCGGCGCCGACATCAACGAATCGTTGATCGTCGAACTGTATTCGCGCTAAAGGGGCCGGGCGGGCGCGTTGTGCGTCCCGTTCATTTGTTTTTCGTTCCTGGTGCCGAGACGTCGTCACCAGGTGCTTCACCAGCCTTACCGGTGTAACGAGCCGGGGGTATTGAGAGGAAGTCCTGCATGCAGACCCAATTGCTGAAACCCAAATCCATCAACGTTGAGCAGCTGGCGCCCAATCGCGCCAAGGTCACCCTGGAGCCCTTCGAGCGTGGCTACGGCCATACGCTGGGCAACGCGCTGCGTCGCGTGCTGCTGTCCTCGATGGTCGGGTACTCGGCAACCGAAGTCACCATCGCTGGTGTGCTTCATGAGTACTCGTCGATCGATGGCGTTCAAGAAGACGTCGTCTCCATCCTGTTGAACCTCAAGGGCGTGGTGTTCAAGCTCCACAACCGTGACGAGGTCACCCTGTCGCTGCGCAAAGATGGCGAAGGCCCGGTCACGGCCGCCGACATCCAGACCCCGCACGACGTCGAGATCATCAACCCTGATCACGTCATCGCCCACCTGTCGCAAGGCGGCAAGCTGGACATGCAGATCAAGGTTGAAAAAGGCCGTGGCTATGTGCCCGGCACCATGCGCCGTTACGCCGACGAGCCGACCAAGTCAATTGGCCGCATCGTCCTCGACGCGTCCTTCTCGCCCGTCAAGCGCGTGTCCTACACCGTCGAGAGCGCCCGCGTCGAGCAGCGTACCGACCTGGACAAGCTGGTCGTCGAAATCGAAACCAACGGCGCCATCACCGCTGAAGACGCTGTGCGCGCTTCGGCCAAGATCCTGGTCGAACAGCTGGCCGTCTTCGCCCAGCTCGAGGGCAGCGAACTGGCCGCCTTCGACCAGCCGGTGCAGCGCACTTCGCAGCAGTTCGACCCGATCCTGCTGCGTCCGGTCGACGAGCTCGAGCTCACCGTGCGCTCGGCCAACTGCCTGAAGGCCGAAAACATCTATTACATCGGTGACCTGATTCAGCGCACCGAGAACGAGCTGCTCAAGACCCCCAACCTGGGTCGCAAGTCGCTCAACGAAATCAAGGAAGTCCTCGCTTCGCGCGGTCTGACCCTGGGCATGAAGCTGGAAAGCTGGCCGCCCGCAGGTCTCGATAAGCGCTGATTTTTTGCAACCAATGGTGAAACTGGCAGTACCTGATACGGCTGCCTTTTACGGATAAAGAAAGGAACACACCATGCGTCACGGACACGGCCTCCGCAAACTCAATCGCACCAGCGAGCACCGCCTCGCCATGCTGCGCAACATGATGAACTCGCTGCTCGAGCACGAAGTCATCAAGACCACCGTCCCCAAGGCCAAGGAATTGCGCCGTGTGGTCGAGCCCATGATCACGCTGGCCAAAGAGCCCACGCTGGCCAATCGCCGCCTGGCCTTTGACCGCCTGCGCAATCGTGACATCGTCACCAAGCTGTTCAACGAACTCGGCCCGCGTTTCAAGACGCGTCCGGGCGGCTACACCCGCATCTTGAAGATGGGCTTCCGCGTCGGCGACAACGCACCGATGGCGCTGGTCGAACTCGTCGATCGTCCGGAAGTTGCGGCCGATACAGCGCCTGCGACCGCTTAAAGCGAGTCGCTTGCTGCTATACTCACAGATCTGACGCGCGATGGAGCAGCCTGGTAGCTCGTTGGGCTCATAACCCAAAGGTCGCAAGTTCAAATCTTGCTCGCGCAACCAACCCCCAGCAACGACCTTCCCGGTCTGCGCTAAGCAAAACGCCCACTTCCAAGTGGGCGTTTTTGTTTCTGGGCTGGCGTTGTCAGGGTGCCGCGGAAACTCGCCGCAGGTGAAAGCTACTCAGGTGTAGCCGCCAGATGACTGCTGGAGTGAACTGGGGCCATCTCACGTGAGTCACCACCATGCATCTCAACAGCAGCCCATACAGAGTCGTTCATTCCCGCAACGACCCGCCCATATTGACTCGGCTTTGCGAGCGTCTAAACCAGGCAGGTGCGCTCTATCAATGTGACCTTGAACTGCGCGCAGACTCGATCTATGGTCCATTGCGCCTGAAGACCGAGCCGGCTCTGATCGGCATTCGCAAAAGACGGGCGCAGCATCGCGACAACGCCTATTACCATGTCTTCGCCTCGTTCCGTCAAAGCATGAAATTCTGGTTCCGAGCGAGTACGCTGAGCTCGACCCAAAAGCAGCTCTTTATAGCCAGTGTCGAGAAAGTGTGGTTGGAAGAGGTGCATCAAGAAGATCCGCATGGCGATGGAAGGCGGATCACAGCGCGGATGGTCTATGCGCTCAGCAACCGATTTGTAAAAGTCTCGGCTCAGTTCGACTCACAATTCGCTGCAAAGCCGCGGGTGGCTCCTCAAAAAAGCGAATCGATCGATGATGACTATGTGCTCGACAATCTCTGGAAAGACCTCGATATGGCGGCGCGGCAACGAGACTATGGGCGTGCTCCGACGCCGCTACACGACTCGATTCAAGCCCGGAGCGACGCGTGGGGCGCTGATCAGAAGAATTGGCAAGCCGCTCCGGACGAGACGCCGCGCCACCGATCGTTAAACGAATTCTCACAGGGAGCCAAGAGCCTAGAGCGGGATAGAAAAAGTGAGCTGTCTGAAAATTCAAGATTCGACCTAGTGCCCGATATCACCGAGAACGACTTCCTCAATTCGCCGCCCGATCCCGCTACCTGGGAGTAAGCGCGCCAACACATATCAGCGACACTGTGGCGTACCGCTCTATCCGCCCCATCGATTAAGCCGACATCTCGCGGGAAGTACCTCCTCCCGCGCAAGTGCCGGGCCGCGCTTGACAACCACGCCGCCACTTAATGCGGTTGCGCCGTCGTCACCGACTCCTTGGCCTTGACCGCAGTGGGCTGCGCGCCACCCGCGTGCGCCTGAATCGCGATGCGCTGACTGCGCTCCTGTTGCGCCTCCTTGGGCACATGGACAGTCAGCACGCCGTTGTCGAACTCGGCGCGCACATGCCC
>JBIKUT010000181.1:0-4923 GCA_044347465.1 Ramlibacter sp. | reverse complement strand
ATGTACTGCATCTTTCCAATGCAGCTGTCAGCCGACACATGGCGGCCCTGGAAGAACGCCTGGGCGCACGCCTGGTTGAACGCAACACGCGCAGGCTCTACCTGACCGAGACAGGCAAGGAGTTTCTGGCCCGTGCCAGACAGATCCTGGACGACCTGCGTGACGCCGAGGCCATGGTCAATGCGTCGTCGGTGCGCCCCACCGGCATGCTGCGCATCACCGCCTCGTTGTCCTTTTCCATCCAGCATGTGGCGCCGCTTCTGAAGGCCTACACCCGGCAATACCCCGAGGTGCGTGTGCACATGGAGGTGGCCAATCGCTACCTCGACATCATCGACAACAACATCGACGTCGCGATTCGCACGCGCGAATATGAGCCCGACTCCAACATCACCATCCGCCGGCTCGCTGAAACCCGGCGCGTCCTGGCCGCGGCGCCGTCCTATCTTGCCGAACGGACCGCGCCGCGCGCGCCCGCCGACCTGCGCGGGCACGACCTGCTGATTTACACGCATGCCAACCACCCAAACGAGCTGCGCTTTACCCGCGGACAAGAAACCGAGAACTTGACGGTCAAGGGCCTGCTGGAGTCGACCGACGGCCAGGTCCTGCGCGCCGCGGCCCTGGACGGCATGGGCATCTTGATCCAGCCGACCTACATCCTCTACGACGACATCGTCGCGGGCCGGCTGATTCCGGTGCTCGAAGACTGGGACTTGCCGCGGCTCACGATCAACCTCGCGTTTCCCAGCCGCAAGCACCTGTCCGCCAAGGTGCGGTCCTTCATTGATTTTCTGGTCAGCGAATTCGACCGCATGCAGTACGAGCGCAAGTGGACGGCCCGCCTCGGGCCGTACTGATCACGCGGGCCGGCGCCCCTCGAAGGCGTCCTGCAGCAGCGCGCGGATGCCCTCGCGCTCCAGGCCGCGGGGGTTGGGGTACTGGTTGCTGAGGGCCAGATCGCAGGCGCGGTCCAGATCTTGTTCACGCAAGCCCAGTTCCCGCAAGGAAACCGGCGCGCCGTTGTCACGCGCAAGATCGAAGATCGCCGCAGGCGCTCGGTCGCTATTGAGGGCGGCGGCGATGCTGCGCATGGCCTCGGGGGCTGCGGCCTCGTTGTAGGCCAGCGCATGCGGCAACACCACGGTGTGGGTCTGCGCATGCGGCAGGTTGAAGCTGCCCCCCAGCGTGTGACACAGCTTGTGATGCAAGGCCATGCTGACATTACCCAGAACCGCGCCGCACAGCCACGCGCCATACAGCGCGTCGTGACGCGCCTGGCGGTCTTGGGGGTCGCGGCGGATACGTGGCAGGGCGCGCCCCAGCGCTGCGATGCCCTCTTGCGCCATCAACCGGATGATGGGATTGCCATCGCGGGCGTACAGGCCCTCAGCCGCGTGCGCGATCGCGTTGATTCCGCTGGTCACGCTCAGTTCGACGGGCAGCGATTGGGTGAGATCGGGGTCATACAGCACGCTGCGAGGCAAGACGCGTACATCGCGGCCCGTCTTTTTAAGACCGGCCTCCGTGATCCCGTAAATCGAGGTCATCTCGCTGCCGGCGTAGGTGGTGGGGATGGCCACCACCGGCAAGCCGGAATCCAACGCAATGGCCTTGCCCAGTCCGATGGTGGAGCCGCCACCCACGGCGACCGCGCAGTCCGCGCCCAGCGCCTTGGCGAGCGCCTGCGCCTGGCGGGCGGTCTCCAGGGGAACGTGTTGCTGCGCCTGGGCGTACACCCCCGCTGCGCGCGGGCCCAAGATCTTCCCCACCCGATCGGCCAACTCGGACTGGTCTGGCGTGCACAGCACGATGGCACGATGCAGCCCCAGGGCTTGCAACTCATCGCCCACACGGGCCATGGCGCCAGCCTCGAAGTGAACTCGCATCGGCAGGGGTTGGCAGATAAACGATTGCATGCGGGCAGTGTCTGGCGGTCAGCGGCGCGCCGCAAGCACCCGGATGAAAATCAGTTTTTCGCGCGCGGGTGGGTCGATCACAGGCTGCCTGCGCATACAGTGCATGGCATCGGCCGTTTTCCATGGCCCTGGATTCCAACGTGCACCAGACCCCGTCCCACGAATCAACGCCCATGATTCGCCACATCGTGATGTGGCGGGTGAGCGGAGAAACGCCCAGCCAGCGCACCGCGACAAGCCACCAGATCAAGCAAGCCTTCGAAGGGCTGCGCGGGCGTATCCCGGGCATGCAGCTGCTCGAGGTGGGCATCGACATCAGCGAGGTGGACTACGCCTGCGATGTGGTGCTCCTGGCAGATTTCGACTCGCCCCAGGCGCTGCGTGATTACGCCGATCATCCAGAGCATCTGCGCGTGCGACGCGAACTCGAGGGACTGCGTATCGCACGCCACCAGGTGGACTACCCACTGCAAGCATCCAGGTCGGACTGACGCCCCCGGCGGACGCCTGCCCCTGGCCGGGCGTCCAAACCCTGCTCCAATACGGGTTGGCCCCTTCGAATTCCGGACCCTCCCATGCCCGACACCCTCTCGCCCGCCCAGATCCAGGCCGACGTGCAACGCGCCCTCGACGAGGACGTGGGCAGCGGCGATCTGACCGCCTCCCTGGTGCCCACCGGACGACGCCTCACAGCCACCATCATCTGCCGTGAGTCCGCCATCCTCTGTGGCCAGCCCTGGGTGAATGAAGTCCTGCACCGCATCGCGCCCAGTGCCCGGGTGCAGTGGCACCTGCAGGATGGCCAGCGTTGCACGCCTGGCGCCACCGTGCTCACGATCGAAGGCGAGGCGCGCGAGCTGCTCACGGCCGAACGCACCTGCCTGAACTTTTTGCAAACCCTCAGCGCCGTTGCCACGCGCACCGCCCAATACGTCGAGGCGGTGCGGGGCACCCGCGCCGCCATTTTGGACACGCGCAAGACGATTCCGGGTCTGCGCAGCGCGCAGAAATACGCGGTGCGTTGCGGCGGCGGCAAGAACCACCGCATGGGCCTGTACGACGCCGTCTTGATCAAGGAAAACCACATCGCGGCGGCCGGCGGCCTGACCGCGGCCTTTCGCGCCGCGCAGGCCCTGAAGGCGCCCGTGGCGTTCATCCAGGTCGAGGTCGAGACCCTGCGTCAGCTGCAAGAAGCGCTCGATGCCGGCGTGACGATGGTGCTCCTGGACAACATGGACCTGCCCACGCTGCGCGAGGCTGTGCGCATGGCGCAGGGCCGTTGCAGTCTGGAGATCTCCGGTGGCGTGACGCTGCAAGGGCTGCGCGAGCTGGCCGAGACCGGCGTGGACCGCATCTCGGTGGGCGCCCTGATCAAGGACATCCAGGCCGTGGATTTCTCGATGCGTTTCTCGCAGCAGCCCGTCGAACGCTAAGGAACTGAGGGCCTGGCGCTCTTAGTCCTGCGCCGTCAGCCACTCCAGCATGACCGCGGCGGTCTGCTCGGGCCGCTCCATCTGCACCATGTGACCGGCATCCTCGATCACACGCAGCATGGCGTGGGGCGCCAAACGCTGCATGGCTTCGTGCTGCGACACCGGCGCCCAGGCATCGTCGCGCCCGCAGGCGATCAAGGTGGGCACACGCAGCGAACGCAACACGTCACTGGCATCCGGTCGGCGAATCAGGGCCTGAAGTTGGGCGGCAAAGGTGTCAACGGTGCGCCGCTCGAACATCTGCAGAATGGATTCGATCAGGTCGGCATCCGGCAGCCTGGACGGCTTGACCATGCCCTGCACCCACTCGGCGGCCATCGTGCGCAAGCCCCGCTCGCGCGCCAGCTTCAGCAAGGCGTGGCGCTTGGCGATTTCCTGTGCGCCGGCAGATCCCGCCGGCAGGGGCAGGTGACCGGTGTCTAGCAGCGCCAAACGCTCCACCCGTTTGGGCTCGAGCCGCATCACTTCAAGCGCCACCCGGCCCCCCATCGAAAAACCGGCCAGCGCGAAGCGCTCCGGCGCCTGTTCGAGCAGACGCTTGGCCATAGAGGTCAGGCTGTCACGGGCGCCCGGATCGATGACCTGGCAGGTGAGATCCGTGGGCCAGTGTGCGTACAGGGGCTTCCACACGTCGGCATCACACATCAGGCCGGGCACAAGGACGAGGGGCGTCATGTCATCTCCAGAAGGCCGCCATCTTAGCCAGCGGGAGCTGGCCGCTTGGCGTACGGGCGATTCATCTCCGTCCTACAGACAAGCGGACTACGCGAATTAACCTAATGGCACACACAAGCCACGACAAGCCACTCGCCGCGCAACACGGACTCGAGGGCTAGGCTTGCCCACAACGACAGAGACAGATCCACGAGGTTTTCGCATGACGTCGGCACAGTACCGCATTGAAAGCAACCGTCCCTTGTCTGGCAAATGGCTCCCCCTGGCGGGTAATCCGCCCTGGTTGGTGGGCGACCGGGGCTTGGCCGTTTCACTGGCTGCCAAGAACTTTCGCACCGAGAGCGGCCAGGAGATCCGGGTGGTGCATGTTCCTACCGGCGAGATCGTCTATTCCAAGAATGCCGACCACGGTGACCCGCCCCGGGACTAGGCGCCGTCAGCGGCGTAGCGTGCGGCTCAAAAGCATCACCGGAATCAGCCCCACGAGCACCAGCGCCAAAGAGGGCAGCGCCGCCTCGCCCAAGCGCTCGTCACGCGCGAGCTGGTAGGCCACCACCGCCAGGGTGTCGGTGTTGAAAGGCCGCAGCACCATCGTGGCCGGCAGCTCCTTCATCACATCGACGAACACCAGCAGGCCCGCCACCACCGCCGACCGCCGCAGCAGCGGCCAGTGCACGCGCGCCAGCAGCCGCCAGCCCGAAGTCCCCAGCATGCGCGCCGAATCATCCAGACTGGCCGGGATGCGCGCATAGCCGCTTTGCACCGATTGCAGGGCCACCGACATGAAGCGCACCAGATAGGCCCACACCACGCCCAGCACCGTACCGGTCACCCAG